>CAUSMY010000053.1:0-8897 GCA_963533015.1 uncultured Veillonella sp. | reverse complement strand
ATCACCTGTCAATTCCATATTAGAATCTGGAACCATTGTGATTTGTGCCATGTCTGTAGCGATAGATGCCTCAGCTAAGGCAGCTTCTACCGCATCGTAATCGTCTGGCAATGTGTAAATAACGTATACATCGTCTTCTACTTTGATGTCTTCTGCACCAGCATCAAGAGCTAATAATGTCAATGTTTCTTCATCATTGCCTTCTTGCGGAATGACAAATACACCTTTGCGTTTGAACATCCAATTAACGGAACCACTTTCACCTAGGTTGCCACCACGTTTGGAGAAGGCGTGACGAACATCTGCTGCGGCACGGTTACGGTTATCTGTCATCACTTCTACAAGGATGGCAGCGCCGCCTGGGCCGTATCCTTCATAGGTAATTTCTTCGTAGTTATTCGCATCACCCGCACCGGCACCTTTATCGATGGCACGTTGGATATTATCTTTAGGAATATTGTTTTCACGAGCTTTTTGTAATGCCAATTTCAAACGCATATTGCCTGTTGGATCTGTACCACCAGCTTTGACAGCCACTGTGATTTCACGGCTAATTTTTGTGGTAATTTTTGCTTTTAACGCATCATTTTTACCTTTTCTATGTTTAATATTTGACCATTTAGAATGTCCTGACATAATGTCCTCCTATTTATTCCACCACGCTTCGCCTCGCAAGCGGTCTAATATAATTGATACGGCGCTACGAACTGAAAGGTGATTGTACTCACCATGTCCATAGATAGGTTCTAAGATATAATCGAAATCTTCCATTGTTTCCTTCGTCATACCATACCCCGTTCCAAATAATACTACCACAGGACGGCTCTCACTTTCAAGTGATTTACGAAGCGATGCATAGGTGATGGTATTATCGTAGGTCCTTGCATCAGTGGTACACACAATCGGAGCCTGTCCTTCTAGGTCCGTCACCATATCGATAGCTTGTCGAATGGAATTGACTAGCTCCACATGTTTGAAAGCATCTTTTCGATCTGGATTATAAGTGCTACCAAACCCTGTCTTCCAATGACTCATCACCGTCTCTGCTAATTCTCGTTGGCTCGGCACATTGTGAATAATAAAATATCGTTCTACATCATATGTCGTGGCAGCTCGGGCAATATCATGAATATCATAATTCGTGATAGCCGTTGTAATCACTTCACCATGCTTATTCATGATGGGATAATGGACTAACCCAATATATAAATTTGCCATTTATTTCCTCTTTTCTTCTGTGAAAGTAGACTGTTCTATCAGTTTTGAAAGTACTTGCCGTTCCTCTTCGGAATCCACTCTATCTAGTACTCTTTTCAGAGCCTTAATTTCATCTACCGTTAATTCTCGTTGCAACAAATCATTCCGGAGTAAAGCTGTTCGTTTCAACGATTCTTCTAGCCGCCATTGCTCAATATGTTTATGATGACCGCTAAGCAGAACATCTGGTACCATCATGCCCCTATATTCTTGAGGCTTCGTATATTGTGGACATTCAAGTACAGGATGATAAAAGGAGTCTTCTATAGCGCCTGATGTCGCTCCTAAGACGCCAGGAATCATGCGAGCCACTGCATCAGCTACCACCATAGCTGGTAATTCACCACCAGTTAATACATAGTCACCAATGGATATAGTTTCATCCACTAAGTGTTCCTCCACTCGGAAATCTACCCCTTCGTAATGTCCGCACACAATAATAAGCTGATCATAGGCAGCTAATTCTCTTGCTTTTTCTTGGGTAAAAGTTGTCCCTGTAGGTCCCATAAAGACAACATGGCGTTTGTGATTCGCCTTTGTATTACGATGCTCTTCTATGGGCATCTGCAATACATGTTCCACAGCTTCAAAGAGAGGAGGTGCTTTCATAAGCATACCAGCGCCACCGCCATAAGGAGTATCGTCCACTTGCCCATGCTTGCTATGAGAAAACTCCCTTGGATTTGTCACTTTCATATCCAATCGATTCGCCTGTAAGGCACGTTTGATGATGGAATGTGTAAAAAAGGCATCAAAAAACTCTGGGAACAAAGATATAATATCTATTTTCATAGGCTATGCACCTCCTTTCACTAACTTGCCAACTACCTATACATTCACAATACTATTTGTCACTGTCATATGAGACAACAATCGATCTTCTTCATCGAAGATATTAATCATCCACACATGATTGCGACCACCTTTGTGCAATAATTGACCACGCGCTACTACATAGCCCTCGCATCGTTTCGGTTTCACATGATTCCCTGTTACCGATTGACCTACCGCTATACGCTGTTTGGTCAATTCTGAACCTGTACCACATTCACTAGATGGCATAGTTTCTTGTGCCAATATAGCATTTGATGCCATCCCTGCCAATGCTTCTCCATAAGCCAAATACACACCACCATTGACGAATCCAAAAGGTTGTGCATGGAATGATGAAAGTCTCATAGTACTTTGAAAGGCTTGTCCAGCATAGTGGAATGTCTCTATCTGTAATTGTTCTAATAAAGAGGTCTCCTTCATACTAGGCCCTTTCTACTTTGTAAATCAACTCTTGTCGCAATATTTTTCCCATGCTATTTTTGGGCAATGTATCATAATATACAATACGCTTCGGTACTTTATACTTCGCTAAACGACTCAGTAAATAGTTTACTATATCTTTTTCTGTGTGAGTCGTCACCACACAAAGAACAGGCACTTGTCCCCACTTAGGATCTGACACAGGAATGACAGCACATTCCAAAATACCGTCCATTCCGTATAGGACATCCTCGATTTCTTTAGGATAAATATTCTCGCCCCCAGAAATGATAATATCCTTTCTGCGGTTCAAAAGATATAAAAATCCATCTTCATCTACGTAGCCAATATCATCTGTATTAAAAGCTCCTTTAATAGGTTCTTTATTAAGGTATCCTTTCATCAACATCGGTGATGAAATCCACACTTCTCCTACCCCTTCTTCATCAGGGTTTCGAACTTCAATGGTAACACCCTCTAAAGGATATCCCACAGAGGCTAATTTATGAGGATAATTCTGAACACTAAATGTCGTACTTTGTGCAAACGTTTCCGACATACCGTACGTTTTATAGACTGGCAAGCTGCGGTGTACGCATTCTTGTAACAGTGGCATGGGAATGAACTCGCCACCTAATAAGATAGCCCGTAAAGTTGGTGCATGTATGCATTCTACTATGCGTTGTAATACAGTCGGCACTAGGGATACCATGGTGACTTCTTCTGTTTCCAATGCCTCTAATACGACTTGTTCCGAGAACTTTTCACGAATTGTTGCCCTTGTGCCATTATACAAGGTGCGCAAAATAATAGATAAGCCACTGACATGAAACATAGGAAGTACTACAAGCCAATTATCCTCTTCCTCCACGCCAAGCACATTCGCCGAAGCTTTTACATGGGCCTCAATCTGAGACCACCGCACCGGAACTGATTTGAATTTGCCTGTCGTAGCACTAGTATTGATAATGCAAAATACTTTTTCATCAGATGGATTCCAGTCTAGATTACTCTCACAATCTGTAGAAGCTTCATGTTTAGGAGAAATAGCCTTGAAATCAGTATCTATGCATGTAGAAAAGCACAAACACTGTCGTCCCTGTTGACTATAGCTATACTCAGAACTAGAATTATCAGTAATCTGTATATCACAATATGCCTCTTGTGTTCGCAATATCTGTGCCATTTTTTCTGACATCAATAAAGTGCTTACGCCTGTACTTGTCATTTGCTCAGATACTTCTCGTTCGGTCAGATTCGTATTCAGCAATACTGTTTCTATACCTAAGGCAGATAACCCGAATAGATGTATCGCCATAGATACGGAGTTTTCCGCCCATGAAGCAATGCGACTCTCTCCTCGAAGATGAGGAGCGAGTCGTTTTGCTGTAGCTATTGTTAAATCCAACACATCTCCATAGGTAAGTTCGTTTAAAAAAAGCGTATCTCTATGTGTATGTGCTCGTTCATATAACCACTTCATAACCTAACCCATTAAGGGAATTTAGGGAATTGTTTGAAATCAGGTTTGCGTTTTTCTTTAAATGCATCGCGACCTTCTTTACCTTCATCAGTTGTATAGAACAATAAAGTCGCATCCCCTGCAAATTGTTGTAAGCCTGCTAAACCATCTGTATCAGCATTGAAAGATGCTTTCAAGAAACGAAGTGCCATTGGAGATAATTGAAGAATTTCTTCACACCATTTCACTGTTTCAGCTTCTAATTGATCAAATGGAACTACTGTATTAACAAGACCCATATCTAAGGCTTCTTTTGCAGAATATTGACGGCATAAGAACCAAATTTCACGAGCTTTTTTATGGCCTACTAAACGTGCTAAGTATCCTGCACCGTAACCAGCATCAAAAGAACCTACACGAGGGCCTGTTTGACCAAATTTTGCATTTTCAGATGCGATAGAAAGGTCACATACGATGTGTAACACATGACCACCACCAATAGCAAAACCATTAACCATTGCGATTACAGGTTTTGGAGTAATACGAATTAAATGTTGCAAATCCAACACATTTAAGCGAGGAATTTTGTCATCCCCAACATAACCGCCATCTCCACGAACACGTTGGTCACCACCGGAACAAAATGCTTCTTTATCTTCTCCTTGACCATGGTTAGCACCAGTTAAAATGATAACGCCTACTTCTGCATCTTCACGGGCAATCGTAAACGCATCAATTAACTCCATCACTGTTTTAGGACGGAATGCATTACGCACTTCTGGACGATTAATCGTAATTTTTGCAATCCCATTATATGTTTCATAAATTACATCTTCGTAATTACGATCTAATACTTTCCAATCGAATTGACTCATAGTTACCTCCAATATGATTAGCTATTGTCTAAATACTCTACCCCACATTATACCAAATATAAAGTAAAATTTATAGCATATCTACATACTTGGTACCGCTCGATGTGCCATAGCCACGGCAATTTCATCTAAATGTAAGACCCCTACTCCCAAATAGATAGCCACACTTAAATGCTCTTGACTCCGAGCAATACCTACTTTACCACCCACATTGAGGCCCACACATTTATTTTTCAGTTGCTCTAAGGCTTGTGCCGTAGCTCCTACCACGGCCCCTTTACTGACATGATCGTCTTGAATCAAGCCTTGCCGATCTGCAGCTACCACAGCACGCTCGATAATCTTAGGAATAATATCTGTGAAAGTCCCCCCAAAATCTACCGCACAGGAATGAATTCCTTGAGCTTCAAAAGCTTTTCGCAATGCCATCTCTTCAGCTCGACTTTCAGAAATGGCAACATGCAGTGCTGCTCGTCCTACGCCAATACTCGTTTTTTCCATACTATTTGTCTCCTATCAAGAACGTTGTATATCCCTAAGTATACCGTATATGAAGTCATGTTTCCATAGTATTTTCACTAGGATAGAATATATATTTTAAGGACAACAAATACTCCCCCTCTTATAGATAGTAAACAAACAAAATAGCTGTACAAGATATACTTCTTGCACAGCTATTCAAAAGGAATCGTAAATAACAGCATAGAATATAAAGGATAGCATCAGCACGTAACTCTGTTATATATATGCGTTACTTTAGAACGCATTACTATTAGCTACCTACAGCTTCAACCATAGAACGAACATATTCATAAAGTTTTTCTTCACCATTTGGGCCCCATTCACCAATTTGTTTCACAATGGCACTACCAACAATGGCGCCATCAGATACATGAGCCATCGCTTTTGCTTGGTCTGGCGTAGAAATACCAAAACCAACGGCTACGGGAATATCTGTATATTGACGAATTTGTTGTACAATACTTGCAATGTCTGTCTTTATGTCACTGCGCATACCCGTCACTCCAAGTGAAGACACGCAATACACAAATCCTTCTGCATCTGTCGCAATATCTTTGATGCGCTGTTCAGATGTTGGGGCAATCAAAGAAATCACAGATACTCCATGCTCTTTTGCTTGTTTACCTAATTCTTGTTTTTCTTCAAATGGACAATCTGGTACAATCACCCCTTGGATCCCCACTTCTTCGCAGCGTTTCATGAAGCTTTCAACACCGTACACATAAATAGGATTCATATAGGTCATGAAAACAAGAGGTATCGTCAATGCATCATCACCCGTACGCAGACGTTGGACCATTTCAAAAATATCATCTGTTGTGATACCTGTGGATAAAGCACGTTCACTGGCCGCTTGAATAACAGGACCTTCTGCCACAGGATCAGAAAAAGGAATACCGACTTCGATTAAACTGGCCCCAGCCTTTGCCATAATGCGAATGTATTTTTCTGTTGTTGTAATCCCTTGGTCACCAGCAGTAATAAAAGGGATAAATGCTTTCTTTTTGAAAGCCTCTGCTATTGTTATCTTATTCATGTAAATTCACCCCTCTATATCTTGCCATCGCAGCTACGTCCTTATCGCCCCGTCCAGATAAGAAACTACTGATACATTCCTCAGGACTCATTGTTGGTGCCAATCGCAACGCATGAGCCACGGCATGAGCACTTTCAATAGCTGGAATAATGCCTTCTGTGCGAGATAGATATTCGAAAGCATCCACCGCTTCATCATCGGTAATAGGCACATATTCAGCACGACCACTATCGCGTAAATACGCATGTTCAGGTCCAATACCTGGGTAGTCTAAACCTGCAGAAATAGAATACACTGGTGCAATTTGGCCATAGGAGTTTTGGCAGAAATAGGATTTCATACCATGGAAAATTCCCACCGTACCCTTTGTCATGGTCGCTGCATGTTCCTCCGTATCAACGCCTTTACCTGCCGCTTCACAACCGATCAATTGTACTCCTTCATCGGGAATAAAATGATAGAACATACCAATGGCATTACTGCCACCACCAACGCAAGCTAAAACTGCCGCCGGTAGTTTACCTTCTTTTTCTAGGATTTGTTCTCTTGCTTCACGACTAATAATGGACTGAAAGTCCCGTACCATCATAGGAAATGGGTGCGCTCCCATAACAGAACCCAGTACATAATGAGTGTCTGCAATTCGATTTGTCCATTCACGCATGGCTTCAGATACAGCATCTTTCAAGGTTCCAGTACCAGAGGTAACAGGATGTACTTTTGCACCTAATAGTTCCATGCGATACACGTTAAGAGCTTGCCGTTCACAGTCTTCTTGGCCCATGAAAATTTCACATTCCATGCCCATCAAAGCTGCCACTGTTGCCGTAGCCACCCCATGTTGCCCTGCTCCCGTTTCCGCAATTACTCTCGTTTTTCCCATTCGTTTTGCTAGTAACATTTGACCTAGCACATTATTTAATTTATGAGAACCCGTATGGTTTAAGTCTTCTCGTTTTAAATAAATCTTGGCGCCCCCTAAATCCTTTGTCATTTTTTCAGCAAAGTATCATGTTTATACGTTTCATAGGCTTCTTCTAGTTCAATGATGGCATTCATTAACGTTTCTGGCATGAATTGACCACCAAATTCCCCAAAATAGCCATGGCGATGTGTTGTCATACTCTATCTCCTCATCTATTTGTTACTTGTTTAATTAATTGCGACATAGTTCTAATTTTCTCAGCATCTTTTTGTCCATTTGTCTCTAAATTACTACTCATGTCGATTCCATAGGGCTGTAACCTACGAATGGCACGGGCTACATTGTGTAGGCCTATACCACCAGCTAGATAGTATGGGATCTGTGCACCTTCTAGCAATGACCAATCGATGGTCTTACCAGTCCCTCCACGTTCTTCCTTAGAGTAGGCATCAACCACAAGTCCATCGATAGGTGCTTTTTCCCACGGCAACATGTCTTCCTTACCTTGCACCTGTATGGCTTTCCATATCTCAACGGATTCTAATTGTTGTTCCCGTAATTGATTCCGTAATGTTTCAATATAGGCTATCGTTTCATCTCCATGTAATTGCACTACTGAAAGTGGCACTGCCTTAGCAATCTCTACAATAGTAGGTATCGTTTCATTCACAAATACACCCACCGGTGAGCTAGATTTGTCACCGTTTGTGGTTTTTAAGCTATCTCGCAAATCTCTTGCAATGGATTGAGCTTGCTCTACCGTCACTTGTCGTTTGCTAGGAGCAAAGACGAATCCCACATAGTCTGGTTTTGTATCCAGTAATACAGGAACTGTATCTTCTTGGGTTATGCCACAGAATTTTACTTTAGGCTGATAGTTCTGTTCTGTCACTGGGTTAGATTCTGATATTTGTAATGTCTCTAGTTCTGATAGCATTAAACTTTTTACTTCCAAAGTTATTAATCCAGTTTCCTTACCAGTCTCTTTCTTTGCTATCAATTCTCTGTTACTATAGCCAAAACACTTCGGTCTTATAGGTCCATATAGTTCAGCCAATTTTGCCACTTTATCTGTGGACCTCATAAAACTTTCACCCATGAGAGCAGCATGAATATTATTATCTCGCAAGCACTGAATATCTTCAGCTGTGTCTAAGCCACTCTCAGATACAAAAATCACTGAATCATCTACTAAATTACGTAAACGAATGCTGTTGTGTACATTCACCGTGAAATCTTTTAAATTGCGATTATTCACTCCAATGATGCGGGCTCCTATACTCACGGCTCGCAACACTTCTGTTTCGTCGTGAGCTTCTACTAAACAGGATAGCCCCAAGCTATCTGCTAGCTTGTGAAAGCGTCGCATCGTATCATCATCCAAGATCGCGGCAATCAATAATATAGCCGAGGCACCCCATAATTTTGCATCGTAAATTTGGTATTCATCAATGATGAAATCTTTCCGAAGTACAGGAATATGTACAGTTGCTGCGATGTCTTGTAAATATTGTGGACTTCCTAAAAAAAAGTCTGGTTCTGTCAATATGGAAATAGCGGCTGCCC
>CAUSMY010000052.1:0-8960 GCA_963533015.1 uncultured Veillonella sp. | reverse complement strand
ACCCCCACTCTCTGGAAGTGCACGTTCTATTTTTATCTCCACCTCATCGGTTTCGTAGGCGAGTATTAAACTATGTATCAAATATTATCACACTAAAATACATTTGTCTACTGAATATTAACAATTTTCTATAAATTTTATAGGAATATTCTGTAAGTTCTATAGGTACTCTCTATAGATACGTACCTACTAAGCATAAAAGCTAATGATCTAATATCTATTCCTTACAATATAGAATAGCCGAAAATACTCTTCGCGATGACATACTATAGTAGTTGTACAACAATTTTATGATCACATTGATTCTTTGCCTTATACGAGTTGTTTTAAAATCTCCACCTCTACCTGTCCTGGTGCCGATGCTTGTCCCAGTGTACCAAAGGTCAAACAATTACCAAACACATTGCCACAAGTCCGCGTCATCTGTCCCAACTGTCCCATAGACATAGTAATCCGTGGCAACTGTGGATACCGTTCCGTTAATTCTTTTGTAAATTGTAATACGGAAAGTACATCATCATTTGTGCTTGGCATGAGCGCAAACTTAATCACTTGTGCACCCACAGATACCATACGTTCTGCGAAGACATGTAATGTTTCTATATCTGGTGTACTTTGAAAGTTATGATAACTCATTACCGTTTGTATCCCTTGGTGATGAGCTCGTTTCATCATACTACCAATTTCCTCCGAGTAGGCAAACAATTCCACATCGATAGCATGTATTAAGCCTTGATCCACAATCGCTTGTAATAAGTTACAATAATTCTTACTACTTAAGGGAGTTTCCCCTCCTTCAGCTAACGTACGCCATGTAAACAGTACAGGTATCTCTGCATATTGGGAATGCACTTCTTCTACGAATTTTACAATAGTCGGTACATACTCGTCCTCATGCAAAATGGATTCTTTCATCCACATATCTGGGCGTAACTCTATAATGTCTACCTCTACCTGCACTGCCGCTTGTACCTGTGAAAATATATCTTCTACCGTCGGTCCTACAATAGGAACGCAAATAGCACATCGTTCTTCTTGTATAGGCCCTTGTGGCTTTAATTTCATAGTCTTCCGCTCCTAATTATTATCTATACATATACACAGCCATGTATCACTGCCAATACACCAAATGACTAATTTATCTTTACACATATGTGTAGCTACTACTATACCACATAAGCACAACACAATAAAAGCCAAATCACGATGAGCATTCATTCATGATTTGGCTAATACAAATATTCTATCCCTATGTGCACATCATATTCAGTACTATATAAACATGATACACTTGCACTACTTCTAAAATAACTATTGCTCTGCTTTAGATTCAGGTGGTGCCGTTTTCACAATAAACGCAAGGGCTATCACATGACCTATCCACACGGCTCCCATAACGTATAACGCTACAGGCATATTACGCATGCTATAAGCCCCAATACTTAATAAAATCGATACGGACACTAAAATATTAATCTTAGTGCGTAGTGGCATACCACTTTTATTCTTAAATGGTTCTACATAATTTGCATAGAGCTTAGAGTTTACAAACTTTTCATGGAATCGTTTAGACCCTCTAGCAAAACAAAATACAGCGAATAAATAAAACGGTACCGTTGGCAATAAAGGTAATACAATTCCCAACGACCCTAAGCTAAACCTAATAGCACCTAATACAATCCAAATATAACGAATCACACCCGTTGATTCTTGTATTTCTTTTGTCATTTCTTCTTTCACTTGTAACCCTTATATAACATATATGCTAATAAAATTTCTCCATATTTAAAAAATTGGGAATATCCTCTTTGCTTATACATTCAACCTCAAAATCTGAAGGAATATTCAATTTTTTATTTTCATCAAATATTTTAAAAATTTTCTTTGTTGCTGTTTCATCAAACTTAAATTCCGTTAAAAAACTTGACATCGCCATAAATACCACCCTCTTATACCTTACAATTCATTGCTATTTCAAATAATACATTAGGATGCACACTCCGCTATATTTTGACACAAGATTGCATTCCAATGCAATCTTTATTTAAAATCGATAGTTTTTTGCATTTCAATGTAAATTTTACTCTACAATAAACAATTTTTGTATCTCAATGTAATCGTTGTATCTCAATCTAATTTTACATACGCTGAGAATATTCCTTTCCTCTAGATAGATTGCAGTCCTATACTGCCATACTGTTGCACAGAGCATGGTAGTAGAGGATAGCCAACTGACATCGTCAACTATCCTCTATGGTATATCATTATGTATTAAATGCTAGTCTATCATACTGTGTATTAGTGCATAGACTTAGGCCAACGTCTATAAGACTTGATAGCATCTTGCATTAGAACTTGTACGTACCTTGGATACGAGTGTAATTACCTAATTTAAAGTTTTCTCCACCGTATAATGTATCACGTTGTCCAATACCTTTTGCATCAAATGTGTAGAACGCCTCTACTAAGAAGTCTTTCGCAGGTACGTAACCACCACCCAATGTAAAGCTACGAATACCATCTAGGTAACGATCAGGTACAGCACCAGTGCCATTGCCACCGAAGAAGGAACCATGTTGGAAATACTTATAATCGATGAAGGCGTTCCAGCTGCCTGGTACTGTGTAGTCCGATTGTCCAATGTCTAAACGTGCTGTCCAGAAGTGTGGAGTACCACCCATAGAGTGACCTTTTACCGTAAAGTCTGCTGTATTCGGCACATGATCAAAATTCGTATAACCATTCATGTAACGACCAAAGCTTGTACGGTTTTGACCGTAGTCAAAGGATAACAAGCCAGTATTACCTAATTGGTATTGGAATCCAATGCCGAAAACATTTGCTAATCCTCTAGTCGTGTACACATCATTCGTATAGTCTGAAACTTCTGTAGTCACATCTCCATAAATAGGACTATCGGGATCAGGAAGTCCACCCCAATCTAGTTCATATCCCGTAATACCTGTATGAGTTACCACCTTAGTTTTTAAGTGACCTGCTTGTAAAGATAGATTTCTATCTTTGATGGAGTGTAAGAACCAAGCTTGAACACCCAATCGAGAGTTAACCTTCGTTTTATACTGTGCGAAGATGGCTTTATCAATAGCCGGAATGATATCACGTTCAAGTTTTAAACCAGTCATTTTAATTGGTTTGCCAATAACTTTTTCTAAAGCTTCACGAGGCAAGGTGTTGCCTTGTTCGGAATCTTGAATCGTTACTTTTAATTCCTCAAGATATTTTTTCACTATATTAGTAACTGTACCCTCACTATAATAATTTTCAATAGAACTAAAATTTGCCTCTTTTAATTCATTAATAACGTTTACATCTTCGATTTTATGTGAAGATGTAGTGTAGTCATAAGCACCTACTTTCTTTATGCCTACTACACGCTTAAATTTATATTTATGTATAGGACTATTTAATGTATTCAACGGTTGGTTCTTTGGTAGAACAGCTCTATTCTTAGCCCCCTCATTGTAATTGGTCATTTCTCCTTTAATGATGGAAGCTAAGGTTTCATCTCTAGTATCAGTTTGATACACTAATGTGCCGTAAAAATGAGATTTAGCAGCCCATTCAGCAACAGCCTTATAGCCTTCCTCTAGTTTCTCTCTATTATTTTCCAGATAGTTTCTATCTAATAAAGATGGATTTCCTAATGACTCTCCAAATTTTTCGTTAACTTCATTTTTCAATGTACCATTTAATTCACCGAGTACTTTATTTTTTTCTTCCTTATATAATTTATTTGGATCATCTTTTTCAATTTTTTCAGGTGTATATTGATTGCCTTCAGCATACGATGATATATCAGCCGCTAAATATCCCACATTATGATTTTCATCCTCTACTTCATATACTACCTTAACCTTGCCAGGCGATATAACAGGATTATAGCTTATATATTTATGGTTTACCAACTCTGGATATGCTTTATTGATGATATTTGCCATACGTTTGATGATTTCAGTTCTTTTAGCAATTTTTTCTTCTTCTGTTGCATTTGGCATCGTGTTATTAACATCACTTAATTGTTCCATAAAGTATAGGTTTTCATTTTTCCCTTTAAATTCTTTTAGGTATATATCCATGAACGAGCCTTCTTGTGGAACATTTTTACCATCAACTTCTTTTACTGGTGTCTTCCAAATATTTCCATAAATTGCCGCTATAGTCTCACTATCCCCATAAATTTTATTTAAACCAATAAACTCTTCTAATGTTGGAGCTCTGAAATATGTCGTATACGTACTGTGGTTATAGGCAGAATCTGTAACCCCCGTACTACCTTTAAAGGATCCAATGCCAGCACGGAATTGGTTGCGATCATCTGTCCACACCGCACGAAGTCCATCAAATGTTTTACCAAACCAATATCCAGTGGTACCTATGGATTCTGAAAGACGACCAACAGAGAAGTCCCATTTATTACCGCCTCTTGTGACGTCTAATTTTTCAATACGTTGGTGATTAAATCCTTGCGATGTAACTGTTGTACTTGTCGTATCTACACCTTTCTCACCGCTTGCACTCGCTATAAGTTTTACATTCGTATTATCATTGATACGAGCATCTACGCCTACACGTACTCGGTGTTCCAAGCCATGTTCTTTCTTGTCTTGTAAGTTATAGGCTGCATTACCTACATAAGCTGTTGTTGTATATAAGGATTGCGGACGTTCAGAACCACCATGAGCCATCAATCGAGTTCGATAATCACCAATCACCGTCATCCCTTTTGCTTTCTTTTTATCAAAAGGTCGTTCCAAGAACGGATGCATGCGTCCCATATCATCACCTACGACGGTAAGAATAGTCTTCACATCAATTTTACCAATACTTTGTTTCTTTTCACCATTTGTATTAGAATCCTTTCCACTGGATCCAAATTTGATATTCATACCAAAACGATACACTCTGGATTGAGTAGCTCTATCATCATCACGATGGTTAAAGATATTGTTAATACCAAAATAGATGAGTGAATCTTTATCGAATTTACGTTGAATCATAGCATTCCAAGTGCCATAGGATTTTTCTTCATATTCATTGGATACATTATAGACAGCACTATCCTCGTCCAAACGTCCAATCCAGTAATTCGATCTATTTTTTTGCGTATTGCTATCTAACATCTTATGATAATAGTCCGCCCAAATTTGTGCATTCCATTTTTTCGTCTCAAAAGTAATGCCAAAATCTATTTTATTTGTAGGACGATCTAATAAATGATGTGGCATGGTTGGGTCAGATTGATTTAAGGCTTGTAATCGAGTCCATCCAAATCGTGTACTCCATTTAGAACCAAATTTATGTTTCCACTCCAATTGAAGACCCGTAATTTGTGCTTTGCCAATATTTTTAAAACTATAAATCATATCTGGCGCTTGCATCCATTTATCTTGATTCGATAATTGAGGAGCCCAATCTTGTAATTTTCCTGTAAAGTATACAGACATATAGTTTCGGATTCGATTTTGGAATAGACCTACACGAGCATAATCATTTTTACCTTCCCCTTCGAAACTAATGTCTATATTTTTAGAGGTTTCTGGTTTTAAGTTTGGATTGCCTGCCCAATACCAGCCCATTTTTGCTACACCAATAGCAACTGGTGTAGAAGAAAACATTTGCCAGTTATACCATAGTTCACCCATACCAGGTTCTGAATAACCTGTACCAATATTAGCTTTTAGGCGACGATGTGCATTGGAGTTCACATTATACGTAGCCCCAAGATTCCAAGAAAAGTGATTGCCAAATAAACTACTTTGATCAAAGCGTATAGTTGGTTGCACTAGTAAGTCCTTATTTACTTGCCATGCATCTGCTAAATAGAAGTTTCGTTTCCGAATCGCACCTTCACCTTCTGTTATACGTTGATCTCGTTCACGATATTTTTCTAAGAACTTAACCCCTTTATATTTAGGTGCTTTCGCTCGTTCTTCAGGGTCCACTGATTCCCCTTGAGTAAAGTATTTTACATATACCGAGGATGCCCCTTGAAGATTATTTTCTGTTTTCAAAGCTTCATTAAATTCAACAATTTTTTTCCAATGTTCATCATCTACACCAAAATCCTTCAAATTATTAGAGGATGACCACGGCTCAGTTGATTTATCAGTAGTATCTAAATTATGCTCCCGAATATATTCATACGTAATTGGAGGAATATCTTTCTCATCAGAATACCCATAGTATTCATAATTTTTATCCCAAATTGGAAGACCTTCCTTACTTGGTTTAAATTTATAATCATGAATATGAGAGTACACACGTAAACTTTTATCCCCAGGTCTCCGTTCTAATCGGTCTACTCCTGCTACAAGTAAATTTTTGTCATAATCCCAAGCATCAATATAGCGAGTTCTTGTGTTAGGGGAACTTTTTAATCGACTACCAGAACCTGTTTCATAGGTATTAGCAAGCCCCCAGCTTAATGTGTGTTTATCCCCAATAGCGGTATTCGCATTGAAGCGGATATCTGTTTGACGATGGTCAACATCATCAATATAGCGCAATTCATTTTTACCTTCATAGGCTGAACGACCAGTATAGTTAATGAGGGAAATATCATTCTCATTAATACGGGAATGATTCACCTCTAATTTCCAATCGCTGACACCACTACGACCATTCCAAATCAAGTTCAATGTATTACGGTTACTATCACGTTTGAAATGACGTTGAGGCTCCAATGGAGAGGTGGTATTTTTAATATCACGCACTAAATCTTCTGTGAAGCGGTTTAACCGCAACTGAATATTATGATTTTTACTAATATCGTATGTGGCATTCAATCCAATGTCAGATGTATCACCATAGAAGCGAAGGGCATTAGGTTTAAAATCACCTTCTAACTTATCTCCTGTGTCACGGCGTTCTTTTGTAGCAAGAACAGGCATAATATCCCGTTTACTACCAGAAATAGCTACTCGTACTTTACCCATTTGTCCCGAATCAGCACGTAAAAAGAAATTGGAATTACCATATCCAGTGGCACCACCTTTTGCACGAGAGCCTTCCCCATTGATTTGGATAGTTGGTTTTTTAGCAGCTTTTTTAGTGATGATATTAACTACACCACCAATAGCGTCAGAACCATATTTCGCACTGGCAGAACCTTGGACAATTTCAATGCGTTCTACATTTTCAGTACCTAAACGCATTACTTCGTCAGCAGCACCACTAAACTTAGCCAAGTCACCTAATACAGCTTGTCCATCTACTAAAATTAAAGTATGGCGTGCTTCGGCACCACGAATGGATACACCTACACGACCCAT
This sequence comes from uncultured Veillonella sp., assembly GCA_963533015.1. GTDB lineage: Bacteria > Bacillota > Negativicutes > Veillonellales > Veillonellaceae > F0422. The sequence goes on along the minus strand of CAUSMY010000052.1, from coordinate 1,668 downwards.
AGAGTCTACCGTACGAGAAACACCACTTTCAGTAAAGATGATATCTTCTAATGACTTCGCTTGTTTTTGCTCAATATCTTTTTTAGTAATAATACTCACTTGTTGTGAGTTATATTTTGCCTCTTCATGAGCCCTATCAGCGGTAACATATACAGAACCCTCAGCTTGCACTGAGTTTGAATACATCAAACCAGGTAGTGCTATCCATGTTGCAATCGCGCAAGATAACATGAAGTATTTCTGTTGGTCATGGCAATCTGCTCCTATATCTCTAAAAAAACTATATATCAACAAATTTCTATAAATGACAAAAATTATCATTTTCTATTATTTTATCGTAAAAGATATTTCAATTCTACTCCAAAATGAAATCCGATAGCCCAATTAGTCCACTTATTTGATACTTTTCTTATTTTCATCTATGAACATACATCTACTTATATTAACATCACAAATTAAAATGCCTAATAACTGTACAACAAACAGTCATTAGGCATCTCTTCTAACTATAAAATTATCCAATACCGGAGAGAAACTCACTTTCAATTACGTAGAACTAGAATCTATAGGTTCCTTGAATTCTTGTGTAATTTCCTAATTTAAAGTTTTCTGCACCGTATAAAGTATCTCTTTGTCCAATCGCTTTTGCATCGAAGGTATAGGATGCTTCTAATAATACATCTTTCCATGGTACATATCCACCACCAACGGTGAAGCTACGAATACCATCTAGGTATCGATCTGGTACAGCTCCCGTTCCATTCCCACCGAAGAAGGAGCCATGGTCAAAGGATTTGTAATCGATGAATCCATTCCAGCTACCGGGACGACTCATATCCGATTGTCCAACATCGAAACGAACAGCCCAGAATGTTGGATTACCTCCATTAGTTCGACCTGTTGGAGTAAAGTTTATGGACCCTGGCACATAATCATAGATAGTGCGACCATTCATAAAGCGACCAAGGTCTGTTCTATTTTGACCATAATCAAAGGAAATGGTAGCTTGCCCCATTCTATAATTAGCACCAATACCTATAACATTAGCATTGCCATGGAACACTTTAGAGGATGTATTCAATCCAGAAGCATAGGCCATACTAAATTCATCATTACCTAAGGAACGCAAATACCACGCAGTGATTCCCATTTGTTTACCTACCATATGACGAAGTTGAATGAATCCAGCTTGTTTGATTGGTGGTATACTATCACGTTGCAATACGATACCTTCCGCAGGAATAATAGCTCCTGTGTATGGAGTCAATGCTTCCCTTGGTAAACGACTATGAGCATCAGTGGCCTCTAAGACACTAACGAGTTTATTGAAATATTGAGCAATTAAGTATGGGTACATGTCTGAATCGTATGTGTTGTATATTGTATGATCTTGAGGACTTCCATCAGTCTCTAGATAATTATTTTTATAAAGCTCATCTCCTACTTTACCAGAATCATCAGTCAATTCTACTCCTGTAACACCTCCGTTAAAAGCTCCAATAGCAAGTCGTTTGGCTTCCTCGTCATATCCCTTTAATATTTCTGCTTTATTCTCTTTAAACCACTTTGCTAAAAATTCTTTTTTATTTTTGCCAAGAACTTGAATATCCTTAAGTTTTAATTTGAAAATAGGGTTATTTATATTATTCTCACTAGGACTAATCGCTT
>CAUSMY010000051.1:0-9541 GCA_963533015.1 uncultured Veillonella sp. | reverse complement strand
CACCGCTGAGCACCCTCCCGAAAGAACGGCACAGGCCATAGGGCCCACGGTATGCATCTAAATTATGTGACGGTCCCTTATTATACCAAAATAACACATATGCAAAAGAACACGATATATTCCGGAGCAAACCTAACGCTAGTATCAGTTTGTGGAGGAATATATCGTGTTCTTTCATTGTCTTATATCAGGAATGACCGCCACATACTTCCAGAGAAATACCACTTCCCTGTAGCCTGTGCCGTTCTTTCTCAGTGCGAGTCTTTGAGTTCTTGATTCCCAAGTCCTGTTTTACGGAAGATAGCAAAGATAACACTCAATACAATCGCTGTTACCGTTGCCAATCCCATACCCTGTAATACTACTGGACCAATCGCTAATTTAGCATTGCTAAGGCCTACTACTAATACGATAGAGGATAAAATCAAGTTAGTAGATTTTGTATAGTCTACTTTACGTTCTACTAACATACGCAAGCCAGACGCAGCAATGATACCGAATAACAAGATACTTACACCGCCCATAACTGGCACTGGAATCGCATGAATCAATGCTGCAACTTTACCAACAAAGGAGAACAAAATCGCAAGTACTGCTGCACCAGCGATAACATAGGTACTATATACACGAGTGATAGCCATAACACCAATATTTTCACCATATGTTGTATTTGGTGTAGCACCTACTAAACCAGATAACACATTGGATAGACCGTCTGCAAATAGAGAACGGCTTAATCCTGGTTCTTTCATCAAGTCACGACCAATGATATTACTCGTTACCACAACGTGACCTACATGCTCTGCAAATACTACGAATAACGCAGGCATAATCATCAAAATCGCATTGACATCAAATTCTGGTTCATAGAATTGAGGCAATGCAAACCAAGCTGCATTTTCTACGCCGCTAAAATCTACCACGCCCATAATCGCTGCTGCTACATAACCAGAAACAACACCAATTAATACAGGGATGACTGCAAAGAATCCACGGAACAATACAGTACCCAAGATTGTCACACATAAAGAGAACAATGATAAGAATAAAGCTTGTTCATGAGTCATACCAAAGCTTTGCCATTGATCCCCAACGATACCTGCCATACCCATAGCTACTGGTGCGACTTCTAAACCGATAACCGCTACAATAGCACCCATCGCTGCTGGTGGGAACAATACATCAATCCATTTGATACCGATGAATTTCACCAATAATGCCAACAACATAAAGGAGATACCAAATGCAATGAAACCACCTTGTGCAGCGCCATAGCTCATACCAGATGCTACGACAGCACTTACAGGTCCAATGAAAGCAAAGCTAGATCCTAAGTAGGAAGGAATCTTTCCTTGACAAATCAATACGTATAAAATCGTACCGATACCGTTCATAAATAAAGAAGTAGCTGGATCTACTTTCAACAAGAACGGTACGAGTACAGTAGCCCCAAACATAGCAAATAAATGTTGGAAACTAAGTGGTAATAACTTAGCCAACGAAGGGCGTTCGTGAACATCAATAAAATCTTTCATTGTTCATCTCTTTCTGTGCGAATCGCACGTTAACTACTACGACCGAGGTTGGAATCGATGTCTTGTTTCTTCACCAATAGATGGTAATTGTTGTGTCGTTCCAATTTTTTTGCGTGCATATTCATTACGGCGCGCAATATTTAATAATATTCCTACAGCAGCAAAATTTGTCACCAGTGAAGAGCCACCATAACTGATAAATGGCAATGGTACCCCTGTAACCGGCGTCACACCTGCAACCATGGCGATATTAAAAAATGCTTGTAAAATAATAAAAAATGTCAATCCTGTTGCCAATACTTGACCAAAGAAATCTCTCGAATGGCGAGCGATAGAGAGTCCATAACGAGCAAAGAGTAAGAACAGGAAAATCACCAACACTACGCCTAGCAATCCTGTTTCTTGGGCCCATATGGAAAATGCAAAGTCTGTATGGGCTTCTGGTAGATAGTTATACTTAGAAATCCCTTTGGTAATCCCTTCTCCAAACAATCCTCCCAAAGACACACTCAATATACTCTGCGTTACTTGATAGCCCGTAGCGGTCGAGTCCGACCATGGGTCGATATAAGCAGTCAATCGTTTCAGCCGGTATTCTTTAAACACCGAGCCCACAATAAAAAGAACAATTCCTAAGGCTCCGATTCCCCATAAATACTTGTAATGCTTTCTATAAAATCCTACGCAAGCTGCCATAATAACAGGAAAGCCTATAATCAATATAGATGTACCCATATCTGGTTGCAGCATGGTCAATACTACATAGATAAAAGGAACTACTGTAAACGCTGGCAATAAAAGATCTACTTGCCAAGTTCCAGGTTTTCCTGTCACACCTTGGTAGAGTGCATTGATTCTATCTACCATGCGTCCCCACCACTGTCTAACACCTTGGAGTCGTCCAGATTGTCCCCAATTGTAATATTCATACAAATGGATGGTATCATGTTTTTTCACATGCCTGTCCAATGTATAGGCGGCCCAAATGATAGCCCCTAACTTAGCAAACTCTGAGGGCTGTAATGTCAACCCTCCTGGCAAACCAATCCACCGCTGCGCCCCATTCGCACCATGTCCAATGCCTGGTATGAAGATGGCTATCATGAGGATACAAATCCCAATAAACAGCCATTTTTGTACCTTCCACCGCAACCATTTTCTATAATCAATCCGATAAAAGATAATACCAAATATGGCACCTACCGCCAAAAAGGCAATTTGCTTTCCTAATGATTTCACAAAGGGTCCCCAGTCCCCACCATGAAGTGTACTGGTATAGGTGGCACTGTATCCATTGACAAAGCCAATGATGACAATCAGTACCACTGGAAAGAGCAATCCTTGTGCATCATGCTTAAAGAGAGTCTTTAGAAAAGCACTGATTTGCTGTATTCTGTATAACAAAGGGGATGTATTATTAGTTTTCTCCTGCATTGGTTATGTCACTTCCTTTAGCTGGCTTAATCGCCTCTAAGCGGAAAATTGGTTGCCCTTTGGCACTGAATTTTTCTTCATATTCAGTACGTACATTAGGAGTATCTGTACTATGTAAATCATAACTTACATTTTTTAATGTCCAACCAGAATTTTCAAATTCTTCTAATGAGAACATGAATAAGCCTTCATTATCTGTTTTAAAATGGATTTCTCCATCTTCTTTCAACAATCGAGCATAGCGATCTAAAAATGTATGATAGGTCAATCGACGTTTCGCATGTTTTGCTTTTGGCCATGGATCACAGAAGTTAATATAGAATCGATCTACTTCTCCTGGTGCCACTACCTCTTCAATACCAGCGATATCGAATAAGCTCACCTTTCCATTCGTGGCTTTTTGTTCATATAACTTTTGTGCCGCATAATAAAGCACGCCAATTTGTACTTCAAATCCTACAAAATTTGCTTCTGGATGGGCTTCACACATACCGGAAATAAACTTTCCTTTTCCCGTTCCCAGTTCCATATATAAAGGTTTTGTAGGGTCTTCGAAACTTTCACGCCATTTTCCCTTGAAAACTTCGTGATTCTCTAGTACAGTATACTTATCATATTCTAGGATCGCTTCATCAATCCACGGTTTCCTACGTAAACGCATAGTGTCTCCTTTGTAAACAATCTTATCTTTACTATTATAGTACAACATGTGCTCCATGTCAGTACTCTCTTGTAAATTTTTTCGATTAGGAAAGGTATATTTCTATGAAAGCATTAGTACTCTCTAGCGGCGGTGTTGATTCTACCACCTGCCTTGCTATGGCTATCGATTCTCTAGGTCATGAAAACGTGAGCGCCCTATCCATTTGGTACGGCCAAAAACACAAAAAAGAGTTGGACTGTGCAAAGGCCATTGCCGACTATTACAAAGTTCCTCATTACGAGTTAGACCTAAGGCAAGTTATGTCCTATTCCAACTCTTCTCTACTATCTTCTTCTAGTGAAAGTATCGACCATCGTTCGTATGGGGAACAAATTGCAGAGAGTGGTTCCGTATCCACCTATGTCCCCTTCCGCAACGGACTGATTTTATCTATGGCTGCCAGTATGGCTCTTAGCTTGTATCCAGACGATGAAGTGGCCATTTACATCGGAGCTCATGCTGATGATGCAGCAGGTAATGCGTACCCCGATTGTAGACCTGACTTTAATCACCACATGAATGAAGCGATTTATATCGGTTCTTACAACAAAGTCCGTCTAGTAGCACCTCTGAACACAATGAATAAAACAGAAGTGGTACAAGAAGGATTACGACTACACGTTCCCTATCATCTTACCTGGTCCTGCTATGAAGGTGGTCATGAGCCATGTCATACCTGTGGTACCTGCCGCGACCGTGAGCAAGCATTTCTTGATAACGGTGTAGAAGATCCCCTATTGCATGGATTATCTAGTAACTGACAATATAATGCTATCAAATTCATTACAGAAAAAAAGCTATTCACTCCTATTTGGAATGAATAGCTTTTATTCTTCTTTGATGACTTCAATGACTTGGCTAGAATTAGCATCAATCGTAACTAGCATCGTTTCACCATGCACATCTAAGGCTAGATGATACCGAGCTACATACCCTTGTGTTTCTAGGCTCCACCGCAATAACTGTGCACTATCCCCTAACATCGCCATAGCCACTCTTCTCGCTTCATCAGGAGTAATAATGTCTCCTAAATCAATGCTAGCAGACTCGGCCGACGTCTCAGTCTTTTGCTCCACCGCTGAACTAATCACTTGTCCTGTCATAGCATCAATCATAACACTATGGCCGGCTTCTGATGAAACACCTGCTACTTCATAGCTTTTCCGCCCATTTTGTTCGTCAAATGTAATCCCTCTAATTTGTGCTGTTGGATATTGTTGCTTATACAGATTTACAGCACCTTTCATATCTACTAGAAGTGGATCTCCTGTATTTTCAGTTGTATCGCCTTCTGTAGGTACTATCTTCATCTCTGGTACAGGAACTTTCGTAACCGTTACTGGCCCATTATCTGTAGAAACCATATTCGTAGATGTAGTCATAGAATCTTTAGTTGCACTACACCAATACCACGAGCCAATGCCTATGCATCCTAGGGCACAAATACACAGGATCCCTATGATTTGTTTACGTGTCATATTGATTCCTTTTATCTCTTTATGTATAACTATATCTAATTATTTAGTTATAGTATACACTACAATTATGAAGATTATATGAATGCAGACTATACTTTCAGAATATATCGTAAAATTCCATGACTAATTTCATAGAGCAATACCATTGGACCTGCTATCATCGTCTGCGACAACATATCTGGGGTAGGTGAAATAGCGCCCCCAATGATAAAGGCCAATAAAATAAATATTTTACGAAACTTCCTCACTCGCTGTGACGACAGAATTCCTAATGCGCCCAATGCGACAATAATCAGGGGCAATTCAAAAGTAATCCCAAAAGGAATGATGAATCCCACAACGAAATCAATATACTGTCCAATCGAGAATAATGGCTGCAACCCATCTGTTCCAAAGCCGATAAAGAATTCTATGGCTGTAGGCAACACTAGGTAGTATGAAAATAGCACCCCAATGATGAATAGAGAAATCGCCGAAGGTACAATAAGGAAGGTTACCTTTTTCTCACCTTTTGACAAGGCGGGAATAATGAAAGCCCAAATCTGATAGAACCAAACTGGACTCGATACAATTAAGCCAGCGATAATGGAAATCTTCATGTATGTAAAAAAGGCTTCCGTTGGTTTTGTATAATACAATTTCCCTGCAGGGGCAATGAGTATTTGTATAATATCATCTACATAATAGTACGATACGACAGTCCCTATGATCATCGCTACTAAGGCTACGATGATACGCCCACGAAGCTCCCCTAAATGATCAATGAGCGACATAGATCCTGCCTCATCCATTAACTTTTGTTCTGTCTCAGTATAGGTGTCCTCTTGCAACAAGGCGTCCTGCTCTTCCTGTTGTTGAGCAAGACGCTTCTTTTGTGCAATCACACTATTTAAGGAGGGTCGTTTCGCAGTCATCTCGAAGTCTTTTACTTGAAACGCTTTCATAGTTATACCTTACGTGTGGCCAATTTATCAAGAATTTTTTGTAAAATATCTTTACCTTTAAATGACGGTAATTGTTCCAAAGCTGCTTCTGATTGTTTTCGATATTCAGCCTCTAGCTGCAATGCACGATCGACACCGCCTTCTGCTAGTACATACTCTAACAACGCTTTTGTATCAGCACCGTCTCGGATTTCTTGAATCATACCTTCTAAGCGAGCTCTATTTTCCTCACTCACAATGGATAATAGAGGGTATGTCAAAATGCCTTCTTTTACATCCTTGCCTACTGGCTTACCTGTCGTTGCTGTTTGTTCACGATAATCCATGACATCATCTGTAATTTGGAAAGCCATCCCCAGGCCATGACCATAGGTGCGCAATAATTGAATATGCTCCTCTGGCCAGCCACCTAGAATACCACCAAGTGCTAAACAACCTTCTATGAAGTCTGCTGTTTTCTTTTGTGTTTTCAACAAGTAGCGATCCGTGCCTTGATCTAATCGGTACACATCTTCCAGTTGCATAAATTCGCCTTCTACTAAGGCAGAAATAATATCAGAAAAAATAGTTAAGCATGGAATAGAACCGATTTCAGCAACAATGCCAAAGGCTTTAGCAAATAAGTAATCACCACTAAGAATGGCCACTTTATTGCCTTTTGTACAGTGGATAGAAGTAACACCTCGTCGCACTTCTGCTTGATCGAGGACATCATCATGAATCAAAGTTGCTAAGTGCAACATTTCAACTGCTGCGGCTATACGGATTCGATCTTCTTTGCGGGAATCTCCCGTAAGAGCGATCAGCAAACATAGTTGGGCTCGCAAGCGTTTGCCGCCCCCTGCAGAAAGAGGACGTATGAGTGCATTAAAATCTTCCGCACCTGTTTGTAAAGCACTACGCAAATATTCTTCAACCCCTTCTAGGTCGTTAGAAACGCGCAATTTCATTTGTGCATCTGTGAGAATACTCATGCCTCTTCCCCCAATAATACTGCATTAATACGTGTTAATAAACGATCTCGACCTGTATGTTTTAAAGAACTATACAGAATCGGCGGATACCCCGTAGGGTATCGTTCTTCTATGATCTGTAATTGCTTTTGACGTTCGTTCATCTTCAATTTGTCAGCTTTTGTGACTACAATTTGCAAAGGCACTCCATGGGACTGTAACCAATCAAAGGCTTCTTTGTCGATAGGAAGTTCTGGATGACGACCATCAATCAACAGGCACAATAGCATCATTCGTTCGCTTTGTAAAATATAGTTTGCTATGAAAGATGACCAAATATTTGTATTCGATCCCCCTGTCTTCGCATACCCATAGCCTGGTAAATCCACCAAGAACCAATCAAAACGACGCTCCATATCATCCGGCAAGTCTTCTTTAGATTCAATGGTAAAGAAATTGATGGTTTTGGTTTTGCCTGGAGTTCCACTAACTAAAGCTAATCCTCGATGATTGCACAAGGAGTTAATCAATGAAGATTTTCCTACATTAGAACGACCTAAAAAAGCGATCTCAATGGTATCTCCTTCTGGATATTGGTCAGGTTTTACTGCAGATGCTGTGTAAGATGCCGCAATAATACGAGGACCTGTAAATACTTCTTTTCTTGTATATACCGGCTTTGGATGCCGATGAGCTACTGCTTTCTTTTTCATACAAGCGCCTTTTCTAATACTTCTTCCATCGTTTTTACTGGCGTAATGAGCAAGCCTTCTTTCACGATATCAGGCAATTCTTGAATATCTTTTTTGTTACCTTCTGGAATTAAGACTTCTTTCACACCATAGCGAAGGGCTGCTAATAATTTTTCTTTCAATCCACCAATTGGCAAGACACGTCCACGCAATGTAATTTCACCTGTCATGGCAATATCAGAGCGAACTTGTTTACCTGTTAAGGCAGATACCATAGCCAATGTCATCGTAATACCCGCCGATGGACCATCCTTAGGTGTCGCACCTTCTGGCAAGTGTACATGGATATCTAACTCTTTGTGGAAGTTCTCCGGTAATTCTAATGCTTCTTGGTTATGGCGGATGTAGGACATCGCTGCTTGACCAGATTCTTGCATCACTTTACCCAAGCTACCTGTCAAATTCAATTTACCTGTGCCCTTCATCGTCGTTGCTTCACACGGTAATACAACACCGCCAACAGAGGTCCATGCCAAACCATATACGAGACCTACCTGCGCAGTTTCTTCTCGTTCTTCTTCTACGAAACGAGGGGTACCCAAATAGTCCTCTATATTGTCTATCGTTACAGTCGGAACTGTTTCACCTTCTGTTACTACTGCATAGGCTAATTTACGGCAGATTTTAGCAATTGTCTTTTCTAATGTTCGTACGCCCGCCTCTTTGGTATACTCGGAAATCACTCGTTGTAATACCTCATCTGAAAGTACTACATCATAGTCTCCTAGGCCATTTTTTTCAATTTGCTTAGGCACTAAATATCGTTTCGCAATTTCTAATTTTTCTTCTTCTGTATAGCTGCTAAGCTCGATAATTTCCATACGATCTAGTAAAGGTCCAGGAATATGGCTTGCTACATTCGCTGTAGTAATCCAGAATACATCAGAGAAATCGAAAGGAATTTCAATATAGTGATCGCTGAATGTACTATTTTGTTCAGGATCAAGTACTTCCAATAAAGCGGAGGATGGATCCCCTTTATAATCAGAGGCTAGCTTATCAATTTCATCCAATAAGAACACAGGATTACGAGTACCCGCATTTTTTAATCCTTGAATCATGCGACCTGGTAAGGCACCAACATAGGTACGACGATGACCACGAATCTCTGCTTCGTCACGAACCCCACCTAAGGAGGCACGGATAAATTTACGATTCATCGCTTTTGCTATAGAGCTTGCCAAGGATGTTTTACCAACCCCTGGTGGTCCCACTAAACATAAGATAGAACCACTCTGTTTACCAGATAACTTACGAACTGCTAAGAACTCTAAAATACGCTTTTTAATTTTTTCCAAGCCATAATGATCACCATCTAATACATCACTAGCTTCTTTCAGTTCTAAGCGATCATCAGATAAAGTTGTCCATGGCAATTGTAACAACCAATCGATGTAATTACGAAGAATATTGGACTCCGGCATCATTTGTGGCATACGACTATAGCGCGTAATTTCCTTGTCGATACGAGTGTGAATCTCTTCTGGCAATCCAAGGGCTTCCAATTGCTCACGCAGCTCATTTGCCTCTTGATCTGGATCCATTTTATCGCCTAGTTCATCATGGATAATACGGATTTTTTCACGCAAGAAATATTCTTTCTGTGCTTTTTCCATTTGTTGACGAACTTGGTTATTAATAGAATTCTCTATATCATTAATTTGTAATTCTGTATTTAAAATACCTACGACCATATTCAATCGACGACTGACTGAAAGCGCATCTAGAATGCTTTGACGTAC
>CAUSMY010000050.1:0-9630 GCA_963533015.1 uncultured Veillonella sp. | reverse complement strand
TTTCGCCCAGCCCAAGAAGTGCCTGTGACAGCTTTATTAGAAAACCAAGATGTGCTAGGAATCATGCCAACTGGTGCGGGCAAATCGATTTGCTTTCAGATTCCAGCTATGTTAAAGGCGGGCATTACCATTGTCTTTTCTCCGTTGATTTCATTGATGCAAGACCAAGTGGATACCTTAAAAGAGCAAGGTATGCCTGCAGCCTATATGAATAGTACCCTTAGCCGAGAGGAACAAAATAAAATTTTGTACTATTTACGTGAAGGGCGGATTAAATTACTATACGTAGCGCCAGAAAAATTAGAATCCGAAGGGTTCTGTGAATTTCTAAGAGGACTGCCGATTAGCCAAGTGATTGTTGATGAAGCCCATTGTGTATCCCAGTGGGGCCATGATTTTAGGCCATCTTTTACAGCTATTGGTCCCTTTATTGCTAGCCTACCCCGTCGTCCCGTAGTGGGGGCTTTCACAGCGAGTGCCACGGAAGAAGTAGAACGAGATATGAAGCGTTTGTTGGGGTTAGAAGATGCTCGGGTTCATATTACGGGATTTGACCGTCCGAATTTAGCTTTCACCGTCATTTATGAAAGCCAGCGTATGGATTATGTCCGTGACTATGTGCGGAATAATCCGAATGATGTAGGTATTGTGTATTGTGCTACGAGGGCCAATGTAGAGAAGGTACATCGTGAGTTACTCAGGGCCGGTGTGAAAGCGGGTTACTATCATGGTGGTCTGTCTGATGAAGAGCGAAAGTATCAGCAGAATCGTTATGCTTTCGATGAAGTGCAAGTGATGGTAGCTACTAATGCTTTTGGTATGGGCATTGATAAGAGTAATGTTCGCTATGTGATCCATTACCAAATGCCACGTAATATGGAAAGTTATTACCAAGAGGCGGGGCGTGCGGGCCGTGATGGTGCTCCGGCAGATTGTATTTTATTGTACAATGGGCAAGACGTGGCGGTTCACCAATACATCTTAAGTCAAAGTGATTTGCCACCAGAACGACAGCGAATTGAACGAAACATGTTGCAGTCTATGATTGATTATTGCCACACACCTATGTGTTTGCGCAAGTTTATGTTGTCCTATTTTGGAGAGCAAGTACCATGGGACGCCTGTCATCATTGTAGCAACTGTGATCAGCCTAGAACGGCTGTGGATATGACAAAAGAAGCCACAGCTGTGTTGCAGGCGATTTGGAGTACGGAAGAACGATACGGGGTGACGATGATTGCCGATATTGTAGCAGGTCATCATACAGAGCGTATCGAGCGGTTCCGTTTGCATAGGATTCCTGTATTTGGAGCCTTGCTACGGTGGTCGGATAAGGACATTAAAGGATTTATCAAGCGCTTAGTCGCTATGGGATACATTCATTCTTCTGGAGGGCAGTATCCCATTGTATCTGTAACAGAATTAGGTCATGATGTATTACATGGACATAAAACTGTGATGGATACGCCAATTCAAGTAGGCGAGCATCGTCCTTTACATGTTCGTTCTGAGCAGTCCAGCACTAGCCATTCGAAAGCGACCAAGGACACGTCTTTATTTGAGGCCTTACGTGCTTGTCGTATGGAACTTTCAAAAGCAGAAGGGGTCAAGCCATTTATGATATTTTCTGATGCTACCTTGTTAGATATGGTGGACAAAGAACCTTTTACATTAGGTGATATGGCCAATGTGAAAGGTGTTGGAGATATGAAACTCAAGAAATATGGCAATCAATTTTTGAAAGCTATTTCTGATTTTAAAGATCGACAGGGATAAGAGCATGATGGCAACTGAGACCTGATAAGGAGGTATATATGAGTTTAGCAGATACACAATATTTACATATTATAGAAAATATATTAGATCATGGGTATTATGCCAATAATCGTACGGGTATTGCGACGTACAAATTACCGCATCAAGTGATGCAGTTTGACTTGGAGAAAGAGTTTCCCAATTTAACAACGAAATTTGTGGCTTTCAAAACAGCCATAAAAGAATTGCTGTGGATTTGGCAATTACAGTCTAATGACGTACGCCAATTGCAGGCTATGAATGTGAAAGTCTGGGACGAATGGATGCGTGAAGATGGAACCATTGGCAAAGCCTATGGATACCAAATTGCCAAATATAAACAGTTAGATAATTTATTGGACATGCTGCAAAAGGATCCCCAAAGTCGCCGTATGATCGTGACATTATGGAATATTGAGGATTTGCCAGATATGGCATTGCAACCATGTGCGTATGAGACATTGTGGGATGTGACAGATGGCAGATTGAATTGTATGCTTGTACAACGCAGTGGTGATATGGGCCTAGGAGTGCCTTTCAATACGGCACAGTACGCGGCATTGGTGCATATGGTTGCACAAGTATCTGGGTTGAAACCAGGTCAATTTACCCATGTTATCAATAATGCTCACATTTATGAAAATCACGTAGAAGCCTTGCGTACGCAATTAGAACGTCGAGGGGAAGCGTTAGCAGCACCAGTGTTGCAGTTGAATCCGAAGATTACTAATTTCTATGATTTCCAACCAGAAGATATTACGTTAGAAGGATATGAACATTTAGGAAAACTATCTATGACCGTAGCTGTTTAATATATGACATGGATGGGTCCGTGAGGAGATGCTTACATGTATGTGTAACAGCACATGGTCAAATCTAGTTTTGAATCCATCGTGGTATATACGGTGATATATAGGTGGATTGATGCAGAATTAACAAGATATAGGAGTTATATATGTTAGCAATGATTGTGGCAGTGGCTGAGAATGGTGTTATAGGCAAGGATAATCAACTGATTTGGCGTATTCCAGAAGATTTAGCGTATTTTAAACAACGCACTACTGGACATGTCATTATAATGGGACGGAACACATTAGAGTCTTTGCCGTTTTTATTGCCTAATCGGGAACATTGGGTCATTACGTCGCAACTGGATTACATACCACCCTATGAAGGGGTGAAAGTATTCCATAGTCCAGAGGAGGCGGCAAAGGCTGCGAAGGACTTAGACTTGGCGTACTGTATTGGTGGAGCCCAAGTATATGCGAGCTTGGCACCTTATGCAGATCGGCTGTATGTAACAGAATTACATCAGTCCTTTGAGGGTGATGTGGAATTTCACGTCCATGAGCAAGAGGGCTGGCAAGAGGTAGAACGGATACCAGGTGAAGGTCATATGGGAATCACCTATGATTTTGTCACCTATGAAAGGCGGAAATAAAATGGAAATACATGTAATAATAGCCCAAGAATTAGGGGTAAAACCGCATCAAGTAGAAGCAGCTATTACCTTATTAGATGAAGGGAACACAGTGCCATTTATTGCCCGTTACCGTAAGGAAGTAACGGGGGAATTAAAAGATGAACAATTGCGTGAAATAGAAGAGCGCACGAAATATCTTCGTAATTTGTTACAACGTAAAGAAGAAGTCACAAAATCTATAGAAGAACAAGGCAAGATGACAGAGGAGTTGGCAGCTTCCATCACTAAGGCTATGAAGTTACAGGAATTGGAAGACTTGTATTTGCCATTTAGACCTAAGAAACGTACTCGTGCCTCCATGGCGAGAGAACGTGGTCTAGAACTATTGGCACAAGCGTTGTTCACTGTTCCTACAGAAGAACAGTTGCAGGCGTTGGCTGTGGACTATATCAATGATGAGGTTCCCACAGCAGAAGATGCCTTGCAAGGGGCGATGGATATTGTAGCGGAGGAAGCTAGTGAACGGGCTGATATTCGACAATACCTTCGTAAAGCCATTTGGAATGGGGGACGTATGAAAACGGAGCTCATCGGTGAAGAAGAAGTGAACCAAGGATTCTTGCAATATAATGAAGAATATGAGGAGCCGATTCATCTAGTACCGTCTCATCGTACGTTGGCCATGAACCGTGGAGAAAAGCTAGGGGCGTTAAAAGTTGGTTTTATCGTACCAGACGAAACATATATCCAATATATAGTGGATACTGTGCAAGGTGATGCGAAGGTGTCGCATTCTTTCATTCGTGAGGCCATTGCTGACGGGTATAAACGGTTATTGTATCCATCCTTGGAGCGAGAAACGCGCAATGCTATGACGGAACAGGCAGAAGAACAAGCTATCAAGGTATTTGGCACGAATTTGCGTAATTTGTTGTTACAAGCGCCATTAGCTGGCCATGTCATCATGGGACTTGATCCAGGATATCGTACAGGTTGTAAGATGGCTATCATTGATCGGGAAGGAAATGTGCTAGATTATGGTGCGTACTACCTCACCATGAGTGAAAAGCAACAAGAGCAAGCTCGCAAAGAACTCGCTAAGAAAATCCGCCAATATGGTGTTACTTTAATCTCTATTGGTAATGGTACTGCTTCTTATGAAACAGAACAGTTTACATCGAATATGATTGCTGAAGAAGGTCTAGATTGCCACTACATTATTACGAATGAAGCGGGAGCCTCTGTATACTCTGCTTCTAAATTGGCCATTGAAGAGCTGCCAGACTTAGATGTATCTATTCGTGGAGCTGTCTCTATTGCTCGTCGTGTACAAGATCCATTGGCAGAATCTGTAAAGATCGATCCTAAATCGATTGGTGTTGGGCAATACCAACATGACGTGAATCAAAAGCAATTGGGAGAAACCTTAGATCAAGTGGTAGAAACGGTGGTAAACCATGTAGGTGTTGAATTAAATACAGCATCTCCAGCCATCTTAAAACATGTGTCTGGTATTTCTAACACAGTAGCGAACAATATTATTGCGTATCGCAAGGAACATGGAGCTTTCACCAGCCGTAAACAATTACTGAAAGTGGCCCGATTAGGCCCTGCAGCGTATACACAATGTGCGGGATTCTTGCGTATTGGTAGCGGTGAAAATCCATTAGATGCAACACCGGTGCATCCAGAGTCTTACGAAGTAGCACAAGGAGTATTAGATAGCCTTGGATTGACATTAGAAGATTTGCGCAATAAAGCTACATTAGAATCAGCAAAAGCTAAATTGCAAGCTGTCGATGTAGACTCCTTGGCAGCTAGCTTAGAAGCAGGGGTACCCACAGTTCGTGATATTGTAGAAGCCTTGCAAAAACCTGGCCGAGATCCACGAGAAGACTTACCGGCTCCGATGACCCGTAAACAAATTGTCAGCCTAGAAGATATCGAAGTAGGAACTGTCGTAAAAGGGACTGTCCATAATGTAGTAGACTTTGGAGCCTTTGTAGATTTTGGTGTGAAAATTAATGGCTTGTTGCATAAAAGTGAGTTCTGTGCTCGCCATGAACATCCATCAGATGTATTGGCTGTAGGCGATATTATAGAAGTGGAAATTATCTCCGTAGAGCCGAAGCGAAACCGTATTGGTTTGACGATGAAGCGAGAGAAACCGAAAGATCCAAATCGTAAGGGACCGCGCAGACAAGCTAGTGGTAATCCGCTTCGAGACAGAAATAATCACTCTGAAGAACAGAACAAACAACGAAATGCGGCGAACAAATCTAAGAATCTAGAAGGAAATGCTAGTGATAAACGAAATAAGCCGCAACGAAAGAGTAAACAAAATCGAAACGAAACAACCAAAGATTTAGGTGCTTTATTACAACAATGGGCTGATCGAGGTGGCCGTCGATGATCGTGTATATCTTAGCTATTTTGACAATTATTTTAGATCAAGTTTCAAAATGGTATGTGCAAACCCATTTTCGTATAGGTGAATCCATTCCAGTGATTCCCGATATATTCCATTGGACCTATATCGTGAATCATGGGGCAGCCTTTGGGATTTTGATGCACCAACGATGGATATTTTTGTTAATCGTAGCCCTACTGGTAACGGCGTTATGTCTAGGACGCCACAGATTGGCAAAAGCTCCCCTGTATGCCCGTATCGGTACGGGAAGTTTATTAGGTGGGGCCCTTGGCAATGGTTGGGATCGCCTCTATCTTGGTGGTGTAGTAGATTTTTTTGACTTTCGGATTTGGCCGATTTTTAATGTAGCAGACATCGCTATTTGCGTCGGTGTGCCGTTGCTTATTCTGTATTTTTGGTCTCATGAAAGTCAGAAATAATGAGGTGTAATGTGGAAGAAAAACGATATATCGTAGACCCTCAACAAGGGGGAACACGACTCGATGTATATTTGACAAAAGAATTAGGTCAATCTCGTAGCTATGTGCAATCCTTAGTGAAAGAGGGGCATGTACAAGTCAATGGGAAGCCAGGCAAATCTAACTTGAAGCTTTCAGAAGGTAGTGAAATCGTTGTTACTATACCAGAAGTACAAGAGGTATCTGTGGAAGCGGAGAATATCCCTTTAGATGTATTGTTTGAAGATGCCCATATGATCGTGATCAATAAAGCACGAGGTATGGTGGTACATCCAGCAGTAGGAAATTATTCGGGAACCTTAGTAAACGCCTTACTCTATCATTGTAAAGATTTATCTGGTATCAATGGGGAAATCCGTCCAGGCATTGTGCATCGCTTAGATAAAGATACATCTGGCGTGATGATGGCGGCTAAGCATGATGAGTCTCACTTAAGCTTGGCTGAGCAAGTGAAGGATCACGTGGCAAAGCGGACCTATTATGCCATTGTACAAGGGAATATTGCAGAAGAAAAAGGAACCATTAAGGCTCCTATCGGCAGACACCCTAAAGATCGCATGAAAATGGCGGTAGTTTTTGAAAATAGTAAAGAAGCTGTGACACATTTCCGCGTGTTAGAGCGCTATGGAAAGCATACGTTAATTGAGTGCCAATTGGAAACGGGACGGACCCATCAAATTCGTGTTCACTTGGCCTATATAGGGCATCCAGTGGTGAATGACCCATTCTATGGATTCCGTAAAATGGACTTTCCTATCGTAGGACAAGCCTTACATTCACGCACGTTGACAGTAAAACATCCGATGACAGGAGAAGAAATGCATTTTGAAGCTCCTCTACCAGAGGACTTCCTAGCGTGTATTGCGTATGCGAAGGAGCATAACCGATAAAGGAGAAAGTTATGGGAGAACGTATTTTAATTGATGAGCCAGGCATGATGCGTGCTATCCGACGTATTGGACACGAAATACTAGAACGTAATAAAGGTTTATCCAATGCGCTTATCATAGGGATTGAACGTCGTGGTGTGCATTTGGCAAGACGGTTACAAGCACAAATTGAAGCGATTGAAGGCATACAAGTGGATGTGGCCACAATGGATGTATCCTTGTACCGTGATGATCGGTCGGGGGCTGATACAAGTGGGGAGCGATTTACGATTGACACAACGGGAAAGATCGTGATTCTTGTGGATGATGTATTATTTACGGGCAGGACGATACGATCTGCTTTAAATGCGCTTATGGAAGCGGGCAGACCTAGTGCGATTCAATTGGCTGTTTTGGTAGATAGAGGTCATCGAGAGTTGCCAATTCGTGCTGACTATGTGGGCAAAAATATTCCTACATCGCATTTAGAAACGGTGAAAGTCCATGTGCATGAAGTTGATGGCGATGATAGTGTGGTTATTTTCTAAATCAGGAGGAACTATCCATGCATGGTATGGGGACAATCATTAATGTGGTATTGATTATTTGTGGTAGCCTGTTGGGGCTATTCATACGACACCGCATGAAAGACAACTTAAAAGAAACACTAATGATAGTGTGTGGTATCATCATTCTTTTATTAGGAATGAGTGGTACCATGCAATATATGCTTGTGATTATCAATGATAGTTTGCAAACGACAGGGCCTATGATGATGATCATTTCTATGGTGCTAGGAGCTATCATCGGTGAAATCATCGACTTCGATGCTAAAATTACTCGTATTGGCGAGTGGTTAAAACAAAAGACTGGTAACAGTAAGGATCCTCAATTTACCAATGCCTTTATTACCGCTTCTATGACTTTCACAGTGGGAGCCATGGGTGTCATTGGATCCATACAAGATGGTCTTACTGGTGATTATAGTACCATGGTTGTAAAGAGCATTCTAGATGGTATCATCGTTATGGTCATGGCCTCTTCTATGGGGAAAGGCGCTTTGTTTTCCTTTTTACCCGTAGGGATTACACAAGGTATCATTACTGGGTTAGCACATTTGGCAGCTCCATTGATGACACCGGAGGCAATCGATAACCTATCATACGTAGGCTCTATCTTAATTTTCTGCGTAGGTATTAATGTGATTTGGCCAAACAAAATTCGGGTGGCTAATTTGTTGCCAGCCATATTTATTGCTATGTTATTGACATTCTTGCCTATCACACTTTAACTAGGTAGGATAGGAGTAGCCAGTTGGCGCTAATGAAAACTTGACAATCATGCCTGAATAGGATATACTATTCAGGTATTAAGAAGTAGAAGCCATCCGCTTCTCACCTAATGTCATGAAATATTGGGTACATTTAGTTGATAACTATGCTCGGATGGCCTATGCCATCCGATTTTTTTATCCCTATGGAGGTGACTAGTATTAGCAAAGATACACCGCGTATTAATGAAGAAATCCGTGCTCGCGAAGTTCGTGTCGTAAGTGCAGATAATGATCAGTTAGGTATTATGTCTGTTCGTGATGCTTTAGCTATGGCAGAAGAACAACATTTAGATCTAGTAGAAGTAGCCCCTAATGGTAAGCCACCAGTTTGTCGTATTATGAACTATGGTAAATACCGTTATGAGCAACAAAAACGCGAAAAAGAAGCAAAGAAGAAGCAAAAAACTTTCACATTGAAAGAAGTTAAGCTTCGTCCTCACATCGAAGATCATGATTTTTATGTAAAACTTAAAAATGCAGCTAAATTCTTAGGTGATGGTAATAAAGTTAAGGTAACGATCATGTTCCGCGGTCGTGAATTAAGCCACCCTGAATTGGGGCTTAATGTGCTGACTCGTTTTGCTGGTGAATTAACTGACCAAGCGGTTGTTGAAAAAGAAGCGAAACTAGAAGGCCGAAACATGACAATGATTTTAGCTAAAAAAGGTAATTAGGAGGAAGAATAATGCCAAAGATTAAAACTCGTCGCGCAGCGGCTAAACGTTTCCAAGTAACAGGTAGTGGTGAATTCAAACGTGCAAAAGCTTTCAAAAGCCATATTTTAGAGAAAAAATCTCCAGCACGTAAACGTAATCTTCGTAAAGCTACATTGGTTAGCAAATCTGACTACAAACGCGTAGTGAAATGCTTACCATACGCATAAGATTGAGATATTTTAGTAACATATAACGATATTGGAGGAATACAATAATGGCAAGAGTAAAAACAGGCGTAACAGCGCATGCACGTCATAAAAAAATCTTAAAGTTAGCTAAAGGTTACCGCGGTACACGTTCTCGCTTATTCAAAAAAGCAAACGAATCTGTAATGAAAGCATTATACTATGCTCGTCGTGACCGTCGTGCTAAAAAACGTGAGTTCCGTAAATTATGGATTGCTCGTATCAATGCAGCAAGCCGTATCAATGGTTTATCCTACAGCCGTTTCATCGCTGGTTTAACAAAAGCTGGTGTTGAAATCAACCGTAAAATGTTGGCTGACTTGGCAGTACATGATGCAGCTGCATTCGCGAAATTAGTTGAAATCGCTAAAAACGTGTAAGACAAATAGATAATGACCTAGATTAGGTTGTATATAGAAGA
>CAUSMY010000049.1:0-9840 GCA_963533015.1 uncultured Veillonella sp. | reverse complement strand
GCGAAAAATGTAAAATCATTAAACGTAAAGGCCGTGTAATGGTTATTTGCGAAAACCCAAAACATAAACAAAAACAAGGATAATTGATAGGAGGTGGATGAATAGATGGCACGTATAGCCGGTGTAGATTTACCACGTGACAAACGTGTGGAAATTGGTTTAACTTATATTTACGGTATCGGTCTTACTCTTTCTAAAGAAGTATTAGCTAAAACTGGTATCAACCCTGATACTCGCGTTCGTGATTTAAGTGAAGATGAAGTAGCTAAAATCCGTGAACTTCTTGATGGAGAGTATAAAGTAGAAGGTGATCTTCGTCGTGAAGAAGCCCTTAACATTAAACGCTTAATTGAAATCAACTCCTATCGCGGTAAACGTCATCGTATGGGACTACCTTGTCGTGGTCAACGTACGAAGACAAATGCTCGTACTCGTAAGGGTCCTCGTAAAGCAATCGCAGGTAAGAAGAAATAATAAAGGAGGGATATTGTGGCTAAGAAAACAGTTAGATCCAAAAGAAAAGAAAAGAAACATATCGAATCTGGTGCAGCGCATATTCGCTCCACTTTTAACAACACTATCGTTACAGTAACAGACGTAAACGGTAATGCTCTTTCTTGGGCATCTGCTGGTGGTCTAGGTTTCCGTGGTTCCCGTAAATCCACTCCATTTGCAGCACAAATGGCAGCTGAACAAGCAGCGAAAGCAGCTATGGAACACGGTCTTCGCACTGTAGAAGTATTTGTTAAAGGTCCAGGATCTGGTCGTGAAGCAGCGATTCGTGCGTTGCAAGCAGCTGGTCTTGAAGTAACTAGCATTAAAGATGTGACTCCAATTCCTCATAACGGCTGTCGTCCTCCAAAACGTCGTCGCGTATAATCTGAGCTATATACTTAGAATAGTGACAAGTTTTAGAGGAGGGTATACCTGATGAGCGAAGAAAAAAAACTAAGAATCGAGAAAGTACATATGACCGAAGATGGTCGTTATGGTAAATTCGTATGTGAACCATTAGATCGTGGTTATGGTATTACTCTCGGTAATAGCTTGCGTCGCATTTTGCTTTCATCCTTAGATGGAGCAGCAATTACTTCCATCAAGATTAACGATGTACTTCATGAGTTCTCTACGATTGAAGGTGTTCGTGAGGATGTATCCGATATTATTCTGAATCTTAAACAGTTGTGCCTTCGCATTGATGAAGAAGCACCTGTTCCGATGGAGGTTCATATTGATGTTCGTAAAGATGGAGTATTAACGGCGGCTGATTTGATTCAATTCATGCCACCTGAAATTGAAGTCTTAAATCCAGAACTAGTTATTGCTACAATGGATGAAGCAGCTCATCTTGTAATGGATGTGCGTATCGAACGCGGTAAAGGATATGTACCATCTACTAAGAATAAACGGGAAGATGATCAAATTGGACAAATTCCTATTGATTCTATTTTCTCGCCAATTCTACGAGCTAAATATGAAGTCAGTGATGTCCGTGTGGGCAACGAAATGGACTTTGATAAGCTTACATTAGAAGTTTGGACAAATGGTTCCATCAGTGCTTCCGATGCTATTGCTAAATCTGCAGCAATTATGATTTCCTATTTAGGAAACTTCACACGCTTAGCTCACTCTCATGATATGATTGATATCGGAGATAATGACGCTGAGTTGACAACTGCTGGAGGACAAGAAAATAGCGAAGTCGAAGCTGAATCTAATGGACCAACGACAATTCCTATTGAAGATCTTGAGTTGTCTGTTCGTGCTTTCAATTGCTTGAAACGCGCTAACATTCATACAATCGGTGACTTAACTGGTAAAACAGAAGATGAACTAGGAAAAATCCGCAATTTAGGGAAAAAATCTGTAGATGAAATTCTAGAGAAATTGAAATCATATAATGATAGCAATGAGTCCCTAACATCTCAAAGCGAATAAGAGGAGAAAGACTAATGGCATACAGAAAATTAGGCCGCAACAGTTCCGCTCGTAAAGCGTTGTTCCGCGGTATGGTAACATCTCTCTTCGTACATGAACGCATTGAAACAACAGAAGCAAAAGCAAAAGAGCTTCGCAAATATGTTGATGAAATGATTACATTGGGCAAACGTGGCGACTTACATGCTCGTCGTCAAGTTCTTGCTTTTCTTATGAACGAAGATGCAGTAAAAAAATTATTTGATGAAATTGCTCCAAAATATGCTGAGCGCAACGGTGGTTACACTCGTGTAATTAAACTTGGCCTTCGTAAAGGCGATGCAGCTCCATTGGCTATTCTTGAGCTTGTATAATCAACAGCAATCTGGTTGTGATAGGATGAGTTTCACTCATTCTGTTGCAGCCTTTTTTGCTTTATAGGCAAAAAAGCGACTCTGTCCGGTAGGATGGAGTCGCTGTTTTGGTATTAATTAAATTGTGTCTCGTCTACTTCGAAAAATCCAAAGTATTCCATACGTCGAATCATTTCTTCGTAGAACGCAAGGATCATGGTATATTTGGTGGACTGTTGTAACGCTAGAGGGCTAATAGATTCTTCTGTCATAGCCTCGTAGATTTTGCACATAACATCGTGTTTTGTAGCCGGCTTGCTGAGGAGTTTCATGAACTCTAAATCTTCTTCGTTAAAATCGGAAATAGGGTCATTGTAGCGATTGCCAGGGTAGATGTAAGCGTTCACGCCTTCTTGTGGCATAATCTCTACGAATGGAATATAGCGCTCAGGGATGTAGCTTTTCTTCTCTTCAAAAATATGATGTTTGAAAGGATGATCTGTTTCTAACACGGACAGGCTGATGCCACCTTGAATGATGTGTTCTACTAGGAATTGATAGAACAATGGTAAGCACATGTCAGGAATAGTATATTCTCCTGTATAGGTTACTAATGAATTGTTTTTTACATAGAAGTGAGGGCCCTCTTGTTGGAATAAATTTGCCAAGAGTTTAGCTATAGATTCAGTATGATCAGCATTACCAGAAGTACCGCTAGGGTTATCATTAGATGAATTAGCAGGATTAGTATCGCTATTGGTATTTGCTGCACTTTCATGAATATGATTAGGATCTGTTACAGAGATAGGCATCCGTTTTTCCAAGTCTTCAAAGATGGGTTCTAAATGCTCTGATGGAATACGTAGGGTGAATAGGAATTGTTCCAAGCTGTGTTGGAAGCCTGCATCAGTGACAGATGTTTCGGTGATGCGTTTTGGCGTAGCCCCCTTGTGTGTGAACAAGGATTTGCGGAATGCTGTGTTCAGCATGAAATCGATGTACTGTTCTCGTGCCAATGGGTCATGCGGAGCTAGGTCTTGTAATCTAGTGCGCAATGTTTTGTCATACACATCAGGGAATGATAAATTCAAATCACAGTCACAGAGATAGGTGAACCCATGCTCTGCCATATGGTCCATGCATTGGTGAAAGTACACCGGCGTGTTCACTGGCTCTAAATGGTCATGACCTACATAGCAATCTTGTTTTTGCAAAGTTTGACGTAAGGATTGTAAAAATGATGCTTGTTGGTTTTTTACCGTATCGTATTCAAGCATGAGAGCACCTAGTTTACTAGCCACTGTTTTACCGTGACGCACTTTTTCGCGATGGTTTAATGTGTCGATATCTTTGTTGGCAAACTCTAAGAGAGCGCGAACGCTGTCCATCTTATGCCAACCTGGATAGGTGTTATAGGACATGTACAAGATGCCGTTCGACCCTAGATGCTTTTTGCAAAGGCGAAGAAAATTATCTTTTGTTTCCTCATCTACCCAAGAATAGAAACCATGGGCGATGATGTAATCGTAAGTTCCGAGGTGGTGGTGACTTTCATTCACATCGCCTTTTAACAATTCGAGGTTTGTGATGCCTAGTTGGTCGATGTAGGTCTTGCCTACGCTCACCTGTGTTGGGGCAATTTCGATGCCTGTGAAAGTCGCCTTCGGATAGAACAGGGCCTGAGAAATTAAATTACCACCGTAGGAAGATCCGATTTCCAAAATGCGAGCTGTGCTAGCAGGAGCCGGTGAAAGACCTAATAGACGAGCGTAACTTTCAAGAAATGGAGCAGACGCATACGGGAAAGGCTGGGAAAGATACCCTAAGTCAGCGTAGATTTCTTTAGCTTGCTCTTTAGTCATTCGTGTGTTGTATCGCATAAAAACTCCTTTATTCTCTGAAGTGTCATAGTAGCCACTCATGAGCTATAGTGAGTGGTTGATTCCATATAGTTATATACTTATAAGTATATCAGAAATAGGGTGATTTATATACTGTTTGCCTTTGTGTGAAAGTTAGAAAGTCGATTTGCTATACCTTCGTTGAGACAGATACATATAAAAGACTATATAAGTGGTTGTAAGTAGATGTGCAATTATTTGTCAACCTTTCAGAATCAACGCAGGTTGCCTATTGTATGAAAGCCCCCTACAAGGTATAATGAAAGAGATTGTAATACGAAGTAACAATTGTACTTACGTAGAGAGGAACGAGAATAAGAATGAATGAAATTATGATCGCTACGGACCATATGAGTCATGTCTATCAGGATGAAATGGGCCGTGAGGTACATGCCCTAAAGGATGTGAGTGTCCACATCAGGGAAGGGGAATTTGTCAGTATTATCGGAACCAATGGCAGTGGCAAGAGCACATTGGCTAAACATTTTAATGTATTGTTACAGCCTACATCTGGTACCGTTACCGTTTTAGGAATGGATACAAAAGATGAAAGCTTAATTTGGAATATTCGTCAGAATGTAGGGATGGTATTTCAAAATCCAGATAATCAAATCGTAGCGGCTATTGTCGAAGAAGATGTAGCCTTTGGACCAGAAAATTTAGGAGTACCAGCTCCAGAAATTCGTAAACGTGTGGATGCTGCGCTGGCTTCTGTGAATATGTCGGAGTATGCCTTGCATGGACCGCATTTATTATCGGGCGGACAAAAACAACGCATTGCCATTGCGGGTGTATTAGCTATGAAGCCGAAGTGCATTATTTTAGATGAACCGACGGCTATGCTAGATCCAAAGGGTCGTAAAGAAGTGATGGATACGGTGTATCGACTCAATAAAGAAGAGGGGATTACCATTGTTTTCATTACCCACTTTATGGAAGAAGCGGCCTTAGCGGATCGTATCATTGTGATGAAACAAGGGGAAGTCATTGATGAAGGGGCACCCAAAGAAGTGTTTATGAATGTAGATACTTTAAAAGGGTTAGGCCTTGATGTACCTGTGCCATCAGAAATTGCGGTGCGGTTACAAGATAAAGGTATTGATATGCCAAGTGGTATTACTACGAATGAAGAGTTGGGGGAGGCCTTATGTCAATTCAATTAGAACATGTCACCTACACCTATGGACAGGGAACTCCTTTTGAAAAAACAGCTTTACATGATATTAACTTGACCATCCATGAAGGAGAATTTGTAGGGATTATTGGTCATACAGGGTCCGGTAAATCGACGTTGGTGCAACACTTAAATGGATTGTTACATCCTACGTCAGGGACTGTCACAGTGAATGGCGTTGACTTGGTGGGAAAAACAAAAGAAGTTAAAGAGACTCGCCATCAAGTAGGGATGGTCTTTCAATATCCTGAACATCAATTGTTTGAAGAAACCATAGCTAAAGATATTGCCTTTGGGCCACGCAATTTAGGCTATGATGATGCGGAAGTAGATCGCCGTGTGCGAGAAGCCATGGAATTTGTAGGCTTAGATTATGATACGTATGCAGATCGGTCCCCGTTTCATTTATCGGGCGGACAAATGCGCCGTGTGGCCATTGCCGGTGTCATCGCCTTGGACCCATCCTATTTAATTCTTGATGAACCATCTGCGGGATTGGACCCATTTGGACGAGAAGAAATTTTTGGAGAAATTATGAAATTACACAAGGAGAAAGGCATTACGGTCATCCTTGTGTCCCATAATATGGAAGATATTTCTCGTATGGCCAATCGCCTCATTGTGATGCATCAAGGGCAGGTGTTATTGGATGGAAATCCTATCGAGATTTTCCACAATGATCGAGAAAAACTGCAATCTGCAGGCGTCGATGTACCGCCTTTGTCACAGACCTTACAATCATTGGCAGATCGTCATATTCCGGTGAATATCGATCGTGTTCATGTGCAAGAGGCAGTAGAGGATTTGTATGCCTATGTAAAGGAGGTGCGTCATGTTAAGTGATATTACCATTGGACAGTACTTCCCAGGGAACTCCGTGCTGCATCGCATGGATCCACGGGCGAAAATTATGGCCACTATGCTCTTTATCGTAGCTATCTTTTTTGGGGATGGCTTGGTGACGCACAGAATTGTAGCTGCCATTTCCTTTGGTTGCATGGCTCTATCTCGGTTGCCACTGCGACTGATTTGGCTATCGATCAAGCCTTTGTGGGTAATCATTGTATTTACCCTAGCGATTCATGTTTTTACTACACCAGGGGAGTACCTATTCTCTTACGGTTGGCTTCACATTAGTCGAGAAGGGCTTAACTTAGGGGGTCTAATGGCAGCACGATTGATTTTCTTAATCGTCTTTTCCTCCTTGTTGACCTATACAACGTCGCCGATTCGATTGACAGATGGTATTGAGCGGTTGTTGAACCCTTGGAAACGCATTGGTGTTCCAGCTCATGAACTTGCGATGATGATGACCATCGCTTTGCGCTTTATTCCTACATTACTAGAGGAAACAGATCGCATTATGAAAGCCCAAGAATCTCGTGGTGCAGATTTTACGACCGGGTCCTTGGTGAAACGGGCTAAGAATATGGTGCCTTTATTAGTGCCATTATTTATCAGCGCCTTCCGTAGAGCTGATGAGTTAGCGGTAGCTATGGAATCTCGTTGCTATCGTGGTGGTGAAGGTCGTACTCGAATGAAAGAACTGAGCTATTCTAACTTGGATTTCTATGGCGTAGGAGCTGTGGTTGTGGTCAGTGTGCTACTTGCCGTATTGCGTTGGGGCTTTGGTATATGACAGAGGGCATGAGAACGATACAGCTTATCGTTGCCTATGATGGGACGGAGCTATGTGGATACCAACGACAACAGAATGGTCCCACCGTGCAAGGCTATTTGGAAGAAGCCTTATCCAAAGTTTGTAATGAACCTATCACAATTTATGGTTCATCTCGTACCGATGCAGGAGTACATGCGAGGGGACAAGTAGTGGCTTTCACCACGACAGGGAAGATTCCTGTCCACAATTTGATGCGCGCCCTCATCGCGCATATGCCACCATACATTGTGGTTCGTGAGGCCAAGGAACTGCCATCAGATTGGACACCCCATCAGTATGTGAAAGGCAAAGAATATATCTATACCATTCATAATGATGCTGTTGTAGATCCTTTGCAACTGCGCTATGCTTACCATGTACGAAAGCCTTTGGATATAGAAGCAATGGCACAAGCGGGGAGAGCGTTGGAGGGAACTCATAATTTTAGTTCTTTCAAAGGGCACAATACAACGGTACAAGATCCTGTGAAAACGATGTATGCTGTGAAAGTGCAGCAACAAGGCCCTACTGTGCGTATTCATGTTATCGGAGATGGATTTGTGTATCACATGGTGCGGAATATGGCAGGGTTCTTAGTGGATGTAGGCTTAGGTCGCTTTCACCCAGAGGATGTATCACGTATTATCGCTGGAGAGAACCGACAGTTAATCGGCAAAACAGCGCCAGCACATGGCCTATGTTTAGATACTGTATTTCTAGATACAGACAGTTTGGATGCCGCCGTGGCTAGATTCAATCATATATAAATGAGTAGGAGAATTGTCTCTTCTATCCTGTATAGATAGAAGTAAGGTGTATAAAAATCCTATACCATATAGGTACCAATAGTATATAGTAGTAGATAGTAGGAGTGCTTAGCCATACGGTTAGGCAGAGGAGGTTATGATGAAAGAAGACGGAATCCACACACATATTGCAATTAAAATGCCAGAGTATGTCATCGATGTAGATGCATTGGTCAATGATCCTATGAATCGCCGTAAGTTGGCACGTTTCATTATGAAACGTCATTTAGACATGGATACAATCATTGATGAATTTGTGGCAAATCCAGAGAATGAAGCGGAATTGATGCGCTTTGCTGCATCTGTGGTGTTCTCTAAAACAGGTCGTGATATGATGAATGAAATGAGCGATGATGTATTGCCATTATTCTTTGAAGAAGCTGTATACGAAGACGATTTATTATAATCACTAAGGCATATAAAAAAGAGGAACGTTGATGTTGTTTCATCAACGTTCCTTTTTGTATATAGGAGCGTATGTGATTACGTCCCTTTTGTATAGGTATTGTATGTTTACGGCTTATGATTACTCGAACCAAATGTATTTAGCTAATACGATAGCACCTAATACATACATAAACCAGTGTACATCTTTATGACGTCCAGTGATGAACTTCATTAATGGATATACGATTAAACCTGCTGCAACACCATTCGCAATGCTGTATGTGAACGGCATTAATACGATCACTAGGTACGCAGGGAAACCTTCTGTCCAATCGGAGAAATCGATTTCACGAATGGCTTCCATCATCAAAGCACCTACTAAGATCAGTACTGGTGCTGTGGCTGCATTTGGTACTAAGGCAATCAGAGGAGCAAAGAATAAGCAAAGGATGAACATGATACCGCAAGTGACAGCTGTCAAACCTGTGCGTCCACCAGCACCTACACCAGCCGCACTTTCAACGAAGGCTGTAATCGTACTGGAACCTAGCATAGCGCCGAAGCTAACACCAAGGGAGTCTACAATCATGGCTTTACCAAGGCCAGGGAATTCACCTTTTTTTGGATCTGCAATGCCTGCTTTAGAAGCGGTAGCGATTAAGGTACCCATAGAATCAAATAATTCTACGAAGGTGAAAGAGAAAATAATCGTCACAAGGCCTACATGGAAGGCAGAGGCAATATCTAATTCCATAAAGGCTACTTTACTGAAATCAGGAATGGCCATAATGCTCATAGAGTCTGGCAATGTAGCTATGCCAGTGGCATAGGCTAGGATAGATGTGGTGATGACACCAATCAATAGAGATCCTGGTACACGGCGAGCCATCAAGGCAGCAGAGAAGAATAATCCGAATAAGGATAATAGTACTTCTGGATTGCCTAAGTTACCAAGTGTCAATAATGTTTCAGAAGGAGCAGGAGCACCGTGTCCTTTCGCGCTGACAATATCATTCAAAGTACCTGGTTGTAACGATAAAGCAATGGTCATAAGGCCAGATAGTTTTAAACCAATGATACAAATGAATAAGCCAATCCCTACAGTAATGGCAATTTTTAATGATGTAGGAATCGCTTCGATGATGAGCTGACGAATTCTTGTCAATGTCAGTACGAGGAATACGAGGCCTGATATAAATACAGCACCTAATGCTGTTTGCCAACTTAATCCCATACCGAGAACAACGGTAAATGAATAGAATGCTAATAGCCCCACGCCTGGTGCTAATGCAATTGGATAGTTTACAAACACGCCCATAGCGATTGTGACTAAACCACCACCTAAGGCTGTGGCAATTAATACGGCATCTTTATCCATACCTGCTAAACTTAATAAGTTTGGAGCAAGCAATAGAATGTATGCCATGGTAATAAATGTGGTAAGCCCTGCAAGGACTTCCGTACGGATCGTAGTATTTCGCTCTTTTAGTGCGAATAACCGTTCTAACATGGTACCCCTCCTAGAAATAAACAATAGTACTCCCTTATTGTAGCACAGTACACATGGATAATATAGGGGGGTTGACAAAATTTATTCAAAAAAATTATAAAAGTTTTACAGTAGTCTTTTTTTTTTTATACT
>CAUSMY010000048.1:0-9870 GCA_963533015.1 uncultured Veillonella sp. | reverse complement strand
GCCAAGGCAAAGGTATGCCAAGGGCCCTCTAACATTTCTTCGATAATAGTCCAGTGGTTGGTAATATACTGCATAATTTCATCATACCGATCGTCCACAATACCACTTATTATTAGTATACCATCATCGTGTAGTTTTTCCCTAATCATAGGTAATAAAATTTTTAAAGGATCCACTGTCAAATTAGCTAAAATAATATGCGCTTTCCCATGAAAGTCATCGCTCAAATTACCGTGAATGATGGTTGCCTCAATACCGTTGTTTTCGCAGTTTTCCTTAGCCTGTATAGCAGCCTCTTCTTCTAGGTCGATACCAACCAAATTAGGAACACCTAAATGGTGAGCCGCTAGTAATAAAATAGCCGTGCCAGTACCAATATCTAGGCAAACCTGTTGGCTCAAATCTGTGGGAATACAGTGTATATATTTGCCTAATAAAGTTGCACAGTTCCTAGTAGTTTCATGATCCCCCGTACCAAAGGATAACTTTGTATCCATAGTCATCACCACATCTTGTTCTGTAGCCAATGGATCTGTAGAGGCATCATAGCTTTGCCAAGAGGGACAAATCACTAAGTCTGGTAATAATCTAGTAGGCATAATATATTGTTGCCAACTATGATACCATTGCTCATCATCTACCGTTTTACTTACCATATCTTCATAGAAAATATTAGCATCATGTAATGCTGATTCTAGAATTTGAGTCCATTGTTTCTCATCTTTGTGTGACTCTAAATAGATGGTCACACGGCTTAAGTTAGGGTTATTTTCTATTGTTTCTTCTATGTATCCATTACTCTCTATATTATTAAAAATGGCAGCCATTTCATCAATGACTGCCACTTCTACAGTAATGGATATTTCTATCCATTTCATAGATGACTCCTTACTTACCAAGGTTTAATCTTGGCAAAATAACTGTTTCACCTTATCACTTAAATTTTCTAATATGCTTTTGTTCACTTTTAAAGTATTTACATCTTCTTTGCTTTCTGCAGCAAACTCAACTAATAATTGACGTTGTTTATCTGTCAATTTTTTAGGTGTTTCCACAGTGACAACTACGTGTTGATCACCACGTTGATTTGGTTGACGTAAATATGGGACACCTTGTCCTTTGATTCTGAAAGCCGTACCAGTTTGTGTGCCTTCAGGGATTTTCAATTCCACTTTACCCTCTAAAGTAGGGACTTGAATAGTAGCACCTAAAGCGGCCTGTGAGAAGGAAATTGTTTGACGGATCACAATATCGTTACCACTACGTTCAAACTCCTTATCTCTTGCAACGGAAATGTACACATATAAGTCGCCCTTAGGACCGCCTAGAGTACCAGGTTCCCCTTCACCAGATACACGCAGACGTGCTCCATCATCAACACCAGCGGGTATTTTGATTTCAATATCTCTGCGTTTAATTGCCTGGCCTTGACCACGACATACCTTACATGGTTTTTCGATCACTTTACCACGACCGCCACAACGAGAGCATGTGCGAACCGTTTGCATGCGACCGAATGGTGTATTTTGGACAACAGCCTCTTGACCAGATCCATGACAATTTGGACATGTTTCTACTTTTGAACCAGGTTCTCCCCCAGTACCATGACAATGATCGCAGTCTTCATGGCGCTGTACATTGACTTTCATTGTTGTGCCGAACACAGCATCACGGAATGAAATGCGTACATCTTGACGTAAATCGGCACCGCGCTCTGGACCACGTTGGCCACGGCCACCACCGCCGCCAAACATATCAAAGATATTGCCAAAAATATCATCAAAGCCACCAGCACCGCCGAAACCGCCAAATCCACCGCCACCAAAACCACCGCCAAAGCCACCAGCGGAATTACCTCCGCCGGCAGTAAAGGCATCATGACCATATTGATCATATTGTGCTTTTTTCGTGTCATCCGACAAGACTTCGTAGGCTTCATTCACTTCTTTAAAGTTTTTTTCTGCCTCTTCTGGATTACGTCTGGATGGTATTGACGTGCTTTCTTACGAAAGGCTTTCTTAATTTCATCTTGGGATGCATTTTTGTTGACGCCAAGGACGTCATAATAATCACGAGCCATTACCTATGTCCCTTCTTATTATTTTTTGTCTTCGTCAACTACAGTGTAGTCAGCGTCTACTACATTATCGTCTTGTTTAGGAGTTTCTTGTCCACCTTGTTCGCCTTGAGCTTGCGCTTGTTCGTACATTTTAGAAGACAATTCGTATAAAGGAGCTGTCAATGCTTCACTATCAGCTTTAATTTTTTCAATATCGCCAGACTCAATAGATGCTTTTAATGTTTCTGTCGCTTTTTTAACAGCTTCTAATTGTGCTGCATCAGCTTTACCTTCAAAGTCTTTCACTGCTTTTTCAGCTTGATATACCAAGTTATCCGCATTGTTTTTCACTTCTACTTCTTCTTTTTTAGCTTTATCTTCAGCTGCATGTGTTTCAGCTTCTTTAACCATGCGATCGATTTCTTCATCGCTTAAACCAGAAGAAGATGTAATTGTGATTGCTTGCTCTTTACCAGTACCAAGATCTTTTGCTTTTACATTTACGATACCATTCGCATCGATGTTGAAAGTAACTTCGATTTTAGGTACTCCACGTGGAGCTGCTGGGATACCGGATAACTCGAAACGGCCCAATGTTTTGTTAGCTGCTGCCATGTCGCGTTCCCCTTGTAATACGTGAATATCAACGGAAGGTTGGTTATCTGCTGCTGTGGAGAAGACTTGAGATTTAGATGTAGGAATTGTTGTATTACGGTCGATAATACGAGTAAAGATTCCACCCATAGTTTCGATACCTAAGGATAATGGAGTTACGTCAAGTAACAATACGTCTTTTACTTCACCTACTAATACACCACCTTGAATAGCAGCACCGATAGCTACACATTCGTCAGGGTTAATGTTTTTAGTTGGTTCTTTACCTAATTCTCGTTTAATAGCTTCTTGTACTGCTGGAATACGAGTAGAACCACCAACCAATAATACTTTATCGATGTCGGATGCAGATAAACCAGCATCTTTCATTGCTTTACGAGTAGGTTCGATAGTTGCTTCTACAAGGTCACGTGTCAATTCATCGAATTTAGCGCGAGTTAATGTTACGTCTAAATGTTTAGGACCAGTTGCATCAGCTGTGATGAATGGCAAGTTGATTTGTGTGCTTGCTACACCAGACAATTCAATTTTAGCTTTTTCAGCAGCTTCTTTTAAACGTTGATCAGCTAATTTGTCATTGGATAAATCAATACCAGTTTCTTTTTTGAATTCACTGATTAAATAATCCATAATGCGTTGGTCAAAGTCGTCACCACCTAAATGGTTGTTACCGGATGTTGCCAATACTTCGAACACGCCCTCACCTAATTCAAGGATGGATACGTCGAATGTACCGCCACCAAGGTCGAATACTAGGATTTTACCGTCTTCACCTTTGTCTACGCCATATGCTAATGCAGCTGCTGTAGGTTCGTTGATGATACGTAATACTTCTAAGCCTGCTACAGTACCAGCGTCTTTTGTTGCTTGACGTTGAGAGTCAGTGAAGTATGCAGGAACAGTGATAACTGCTTGTTTTACAGGTTCTCCTAAATGAGCTTCTGCATCAGCTTTAATTTTTTGTAGAATCATAGCAGAGATTTCTTGTGGTGTATAGGATTTACCTTCTACATTCACTTTGTAATCTGTACCCATATGACGTTTAATAGAAATGATTGTGTTTTCAGGGTTGGAAACTGCTTGACGTTTAGCCAATTGACCCACTAAACGTTCGCCATTTTTTGCAAAACCCACTACGGAAGGAGTCGTTCTAGCTCCCTCTTGGTTTGTAATAACAGTTGGTTCGCCGCCTTCCATCACTGCGAAACAAGAATTTGTTGTACCTAAGTCAATACCAATTACTTTTGCCATTTAACATGACCTCCTAATACTTCTTCTAATATGTTAATTAAAATTATTTATACATTATCCATTATGAACTACTTTTACCATGGCTGGACGTACCACACGGCCTTCTACAGTATAGCCCGTTTGCAAGACTTCACACACGGTGTCATCTTCCATATCTTCCACTGGAACACGCATGATAGCTTGATGGAAATTTGGATCAAATGGTTGTCCTAGAGCTTCAATGACTGCTAAACCTTGTTTAGAAAGGCTTGCCATTAAGCTTTGTTGAATCATTACAAATCCTTCCATAAAAGCCTTCGTTTCCGGCGTTTCAGGTGCTGAAAGTGCTCTTTCAAAATTATCTAACACTGGGAGTAAATCTTCAATAACATGAGATTTAACAAATACTCCTAATTGTTCTTTTTCTTGATTCGTACGACGTCTGAAGTTTTCAAAATCTGCTTGCAAACGCATGTAACGTTGCTCCCATTCTTTCGTAGGGTCTACTGCTTCAGGAGCTTCTTCTTCCAAAACTTCCACTCCAGGAGTGATAGTTTCTTCTTGTTTATTTTCTTCCATACTTCACCTCTTTACAGCTTCTTTTTCTGTTCTTGTAATTCTTCCATGCACTTATTGATATAAGCCAGAATACCCATAATACGTCCATATTCCATCCGTGTAGGCCCTACAATAGCGAGGGTACCTACTTGATGAGGAACATTAAAGCTTGCTTGGATAACGCTAATATCTTTCACCAGCTCGTTGGAGTGACCTATTTTTACATCGATAGGACTACTAGAGTTTGGCGCTAATAATTGGGTTAACTCATCTTGTTGTTCTAATAACGCTAAGAGTGGTTGAGCTCGTTTAATATCGTTAAACTCTGGCTGTTCTAATAAAGATGTAGTCCCTATTGTATAGAATAATTTTCGTTTAGCAATAGCTCGATATAATGTATCGCAGAAAATGACATATGTTGTATCTTGTAAATCTAAAGTTACCCGCATTTTGTCTAAGTTTTCTTGCGTGATATCCTGGATGGATACATCATGGAGCACACTATTAAAGCGATGCGCATGCATAGCTAATTCTTCCTTATTAATAGGTTCTGTAAAATAAATTGGCTCATTATCCAAAGCACCTGTATTCGTTACCACCACCATGACCGCTCTATGCTCATCGATAGGAAGAACATGGATATAGGTTATAGTAGATGAATCATGAGCGGGAGCTAAAAACATACTCACATTATGACTGATTCTAGAAATAAGCTTTGCTATTTCTACGAAGAAATCATCTAGTTCTTGTTGATGAGCCTGCCATAACTCTTGAATTACAGGAATATCTTCAGCAGCATCATCTTCAAACCCTTGTAAAGTATCTACATAATATTGATAGCCTTTAGCGGAAGGAATACGACCCGCTGATGTATGAGGTTGTTCAAGAAAGCCAAGATCTTCTAAATCAGCCATCTCATTTCGTACCGTCGCAGGACTGATACCTAAATCATAATTCTTTGCGATTGTACGAGAACCAACAGGTTCGGCTGTTTTAATGTAATCTTGAATGATAGCACGCAGAATGCGCTCTTTCCTTTCATCCATAGTATCACCTCGTTATTATTAGCACTCACTAATGTTGAGTGCTAACTACAAGATATATAGTATCACATTTACGATATATGTCAAGTGAAAAATTGGTGAAAGTTCAGTAAATACCGTATTAGTCAAAAAAACAAACTTTTTGATTGTTTGGTTTTGTGAGGTATGTCATGGTCTGATTCGGGCAAAGGGAAGAGCACGGCACATTCCTCCGCAAACTGATCCTACGGTAGGTTTGCTCCGGAACATGCCGTGTTCTTCTGGGTTCTCATCAATTAGTATATTAACTTGACATACCTCACCAACGCATCCACTCGGGTGGAAGTTTGAGGGAGAGCGTTGCTGTGATTCTCTATGTTAGCTCTTATATAGTACTTTAAATAGACATACCTCACTAACGTATCTACTCGGTGTGAGATTTAATCGATGCATTCCCCCTTTTAAAATTGTATTGTCATAGAATTGATAGTATAATGATATTACGATTATATATTGGCATCTATTAACATATTAGGCTTGGTAAGATGATAAGCCTTAGCTTAGTCTTGTTTTAGCTTAATAATTTCTGCAAAGGAAAGGTAGTATATGAAATATATTATATTACAACGTGATGACATTGAAAATTTTATACATATTGAGCATGCACAGGTTCATGATTTAATAAACGAAGAACATCATAACGAATTAAAACAGATATTGGATCATGTAAAACACGAAGAGCAATTACAGTTCATCAAAAAAAGTAGTACTCTGTTACCTAATGCAGTGCGTCTTCTATACATTCCACCATTGACTGAACTAGGTATTACAACAGGTGAAACTTCAGTTACACTTGAGTGGACTGGATTAGAGGAAGATACCTTATACCTCATCAAAGACGATGCACCATTAAAACTAAGAATCACCAACCCTAAAGCTGGCGTGTATTACAAAACCATTAAGTACTAATCTATTCCCATTAGGAACGCAGTTAAGCGTAGTAGCCTGTGGCGAATCTTACCAACTAAATTACACAAACACTAGAAGAGCACGGTGTGCTCCGAACAAACATTATGAAATACCGTTTGTGAGGAGTATACCGTGCTCTTCCTTTTAGTATATTCAGTTTAATTAGCCACAGGCTACATAGCATCACAAGTGATGTTTTACTGGAATGGATTCCCCAATCGTTGTAATACATGCTCGAACTTCTCTTTTGGCTTCGCATTAGTACTATACCATTCTAAGAGCTCCGAGATTTTTTGTTCTGCTTCTTCCGGGGATAATCCTTCTAGCAAGGTAATGGCTTTTCGAGGTAAGGCACCGCTTGTGCCACCTGCTACTAAGGTAAAGCCATTTGGTTTTCCCACTAGGCCGATATCTTTAATCATGGATTCAGCACAGCATCGTGGGCAACCGCTGATGCCTATACGAATTTTGTTTGGCATATCTTTGCCGTAATGCTTTTCATCTACCATGGTAGCCATAGGGATGGTTTCCATAAAGGCATGACTACATCCATCTGTACCTCGGCATGCCACGATGGAGTTCACCGATTTATGCTGTACTTGCACAACTCCATCTGGTAAGTGTTCCAAGATGGATTCTTTTTGTTCTTTTGTAATGTCATAAATTTGAATACCTGTAGGAACGATACGGAACTTTCCATTATGTTCTTTCGCTAGGCTAAAAATTGCCTCCATTTGTTCATATGTGAACTCACTGAATAAGGCATGCAAAATAACTGCTGTTTTCATAAAACTCTCCTAAATTAACTGTATGGGCGTACATTCCTACTTAGGATGTAAGGAACTGACCAAACACATAGTTGCCGTGCTTGGCCCCTTCCTTAGTGAGACGATATGCATCATCTTCATAAACAAGCAATTGTTTACGTATTAGATCTGTTATGACAGATCCATATATATTGTGAAAGTCTAACTTAAATCGACTTTCAAACAAACTAGGTATTAATCCCCACTTCGTACGTAACGCAAGAAAGCAAAAATCTTCGTAGTCACGAGGGCTAGTGATAATTTCTTCTTCTATACATGGACTTTCACCCATTTCAATCTTATGGATGTAAGGCACTACGTAAGGGGTATTCTGAAAGCGCCGATTCCCCACAAAGGAATGGGCACCGGCACCAAAGCCGATGTAATCAGCACCATGCCAATATTTGATATTATGACGACTGAAAGTGCCATCTTTACCAAAACTAGCAATTTCATATCTATCGAACATCTGTTTCTCTAGCCCTTCTATAAGGTAGTCGTACATCTGTTCGCATATATCTTCTGACGGTAAAGTCACCGAATGGTCTATCACCTGGCGATGTAATAAGGTACTAGGTTCCAATTGTAGACCGTAGATAGAGATATGGTTTATAGGCAAAGACTGAATAACATCTAGATTATAAGAAATGTCTCCCAATGTTTGCTGTGGTAATCCATAGATCTGATCAATGCTAATATTGCGGAAGTCTACCTCATAGGCATCGAGGACAGCTTGCTGTGCCATCTTGGCAGTATGGGTTCGGTGCAACACACGCAAATGGTCATCACGGAACGTTTGGACACCAAAGCTGATGCGGTTGATGCCTAGCTCATATAAGTGTCGCATGTATTGTGCGTCTACTTCACCAGGGTTAGCCTCAATGGTAATTTCTACATCACTGCTAACCGTATATGTTTTGTACACTGTCTCTAATATACGATTCAATTCCTTAATAGACAACACCGTTGGTGTGCCACCGCCGAAGTAAATCGTATCGAAGGGCTCTGTTCCTAACAAGGATTGACTAGACTCAATCTCTTGTCGCAATGCATAGGCGTACACATCAAAATAGTCTTCTAATCCTTGGTACGAAGGGAAATCACAGTAGGTACACTTTTGACGGCAAAAGGGAATGTGGATGTACATTCCCCTGTGACCTACTGGAATACGAGTTGTATTCATTAGTTTTCTACTTTCAAAATCGCCATGAACGCCTCTTGTGGAATCTCTACAGATCCTACGGCTTTCATACGTTTTTTACCTTCTTTTTGTTTTTCTAGCAATTTACGTTTACGAGAAATATCTCCGCCGTAACATTTTGCCAATACGTCTTTGCGCCATGCTTTTACCGTTTCACGGGCTACAATTTTTGTGCCTACTGCCGCTTGAATTGGAATTTCAAAGTTTTGACGAGGAATCAATTCTTTCAATTTTTCAGCTAGAGCACGACCACGTAATTGAGCACGATCTTTGTGAACAATAATACTCAAAGCATCTACAGGGTCCCCATTTAACAAGATATCCATTTTCACCATTGGAGATTGTTGGTAGCCAATCAATTCGTAATCCAAGGATGCGTAGCCTTTCGTAGCAGATTTCAATTTATCGAAATAATCGTAAATGATTTCCCCTAGTGGCAAGTGGTATACGATAGATACACGGCTTTCATCAATGTATTCCATGCTGATGTATTCCCCGCGTTTGTCCTGTGAAAGTTCCATAATGGCACCTACATAATCTTTAGGGACGATAGTGGTAGCCTTTACATATGGTTCTTCTACATAGTCAATTTCAGTTGGTGGCGGTAATTTAGCAGGGTTGTCCACTTCGATGACTTCCCCATTTGTTTTGTATACCTTATAGTTTACACTTGGAGCCGTCGTAATCAGGGATAGATTATACTCCCGTTCCAAACGTTCTTGGATGACATCCATATGTAATAGTCCAAGGAAACCGCAACGGAATCCAAATCCTAGTGCCAAGGATGTTTCTGCTTCGTATTCTAAAGCAGCATCGTTTAGGTTTAGTTTTTCTAAGGCATCACGCAAGTTTTCATAATCCTTAGAATCTGTTGGGTAAAGACCACAATATACCATGGACACGGCTTTACGGTACCCTGGTAATGGCTCTTCCGCCGGATTATCTGCTTTTGTGATGGTATCCCCTACACGACAGTCACGAACATTTTTAATACTTGCCGCTACACAGCCTACAGATCCACATGGTAACTCTTGGACTGGTAATAAATGCGGTGTAAATACGCCTAATTCAGTGACCTCAAAATCCTTAGAACTGTGCAACATACGGATGGTATCTTTTACTTTCAAAGAACCTTCTTGTACACGTACGTATGCAATGGCACCTTTATAAGAGTCAAAGCGAGAGTCGAAAATTAAGGCACGTGCTGGTTTATCAGAATGATCTGGTGGTGCAGGAATTTTCTCTACAATGGCTTCCAAAATATCTTGGATACCAATCCCAGACTTGGCACTTGCTAAAATAGCGTCAGATGCATCTAAGCCGATCACATCCTCGATTTCACGTTTTACACGTTCAGGATCCGCACTTGGTAAGTCAATTTTATTAATGACTGGAATAATTTCCAAATCA
>CAUSMY010000047.1:0-9935 GCA_963533015.1 uncultured Veillonella sp. | reverse complement strand
ATGAACAACATCGGTTTGGAGTAGAGCAACGGGCGAAGTTACAACGAAAAGGAGATCATCCTCATGTACTCATTATGACGGCAACCCCTATACCAAGAACAATGACTTTATCTATCTATGGAGATTTAGAGGTATCTTTGATTAAAGAGATGCCACCAGGTCGTAAACCGGTAAAAACCTATGCAGTGGATACATCGTATAAGGAACGCTTATTACATTTTTTTGAAAAAGAAATGAAAGAGGGGCGACAAGTGTATGCAGTTTGCCCGTTAGTAGAAGAATCAGAAAAGATGGATCTTCATGCAGCAGAGCAGATTGCCTATGAGTATAAGGAATACTTTGAACCGCACTATCGTGTAGGTATGGTACATGGTCGGATGCGACCAAAGGAAAAGGAAGAAGTGATGGATGCGTTTAATCGTCGAGAGATTCATTTATTGGTATCTACCACGGTCATTGAAGTGGGCGTGAATGTTCCAAATGCAACGATTATGTGCATTCATGATGCGGAGCGGTTTGGACTTTCACAGTTGCACCAACTGCGAGGGCGCGTAGGACGTGGGTCCGCACAAGCTTATTGCATATTGATCAGCGACAGTAAAAATCCAGATAGTAAAACGAGATTATCTCTGATGGAGAAAACGCAAGATGGATTTGAATTGGCGGAACAAGATTTGTTGTTACGAGGCACTGGAGAGTTATTCGGATTAGCCCAGTCAGGCTTACCGGATTTAAAAGTGGCTAATATCATTAAGGATATACCTATTCTCGTAGAAGCTAGAGAGGATGCAAATACCTATTTGCGTGAGAAGGGATTTGTAGAGGTGCAGGCAACCCTTCGCCATCAAATGGAAGCACGATTTGGTTCTCAATATATGCGTATTTTGTATAGCTAAAGTTGTTTATCCAGGTCAAATTATGATACAATAAGGTAAGATTCTATCTTTAGCACAGTGCTAGAGATTCGTAGTGGTAAGGGAGGAATAACTCATGCCTATTATTCATGTAGAATTAGTTGAAGGTCGTACTTTCGAACAAAAGAAAGCTCTTGGTGAAGCAATTACAAAAGCAACAGTAGAAACTGTAAAAGTGCCTGCTGAAGCGGTAAAAGTTATTTTTGTAGATATGAAAGCTGACAACTATATGGAAGCTGGCGTTATGCGCTGCGAAAAGAAATAATTAGGAAAATTACCTACCAGAAGGATAGGTCTATGAAGATAGTCTTACTATTTTCGTATGTCCTGTCCTTCTTGTTTACGTACTAGAGTGGATGAGGTGAATGGTGCAGAATCAAATACATGTGCTGTCCGTACCGATTGATGTGGTAACAATGACGGAAGCCGTACAAAAGGTGCTCACATTAGTGGGAACACCAGGCTTACATATGGTAGCCACAGCAAATGCAGAGATGGTCATGATGGCTCAAGAAAACAAAAAATTGTTAGAGGTTCTGCAAAAAGCTGACCTCGTAGTTCCCGATGGGGCAGGTGTGCTATGGGCTGCAGAGCAAGAAGGAAAATCTTTTCCTGAACGAGTGACAGGATGTGATTTACTACATCATCTATTGCAAGCCGCTAAAGATAATCATATTAAGGTATATTGTTTAGGTGGTGCAGAAGGTGTTGTGAAACAGGCATTGGAGAATGTTACAGCAGAGTTAGGTGACTTGCCGGTGGTAGGATATCATTCTGGATATTTTACTGAGGAAGAGGAAGTAGAAATTCTTAAGGATATAGAACGCAGTGGAGCTCAACTTGTGTTTGTTGCCTTTGGGGTACCTAAGCAAGAATTCTGGATTCGAGATCGACTCGCTCATCTAGAGGGAGTAGTAGCAATGGGTGTGGGTGGTTCATTCGATGTGATGGCGGGCATGTTGAAACGTGCGCCTCTATGGATGCAACGCAATCGGCTAGAGTGGTTATATCGCCTACTATTACAACCAAAGCGTATCATTCGTATGTTAGCATTACCAAAGTTTATGTGGGCTGTTTGGCGGCATAAACGATAGATGCCTTATTATATAACAGTATGATAGAGGCAAAGCATCAGAGAGGTTTTAGTATGGGTTTTATTGTAAAAGAAGGTTATCCCTTAATAGGCGCTTGTCTAGTAGTAGCAGGCTTAGTGGGATACTTCGTATCATGGTGGTTAGGAATTATACCGTTTATATTGGCATTATTCTTTACATATTTTTTCCGGAATCCTAATCGCCGTATTCCTCACGACCCAACCATACTTGTGTCCCCAGCGGATGGCAAGGTGATGGAAGTGACAGAAGTCTTTGAAGATACTTATTTGCATCAACAATGTAAAAAAGTGACTATTTTCCTATCTGTATTCGATGTGCATGTGAACCGTGCACCTATGGCGGGGGAAATTACTTTCCGTCAATATACAGAAGGTCAGTTCTTACCAGCTTACAAAGATTCCGTAGGCTATGAAAATGAAAGACATACGATTAGCATTAAAAACAATCGCATGGAAATTGTGGTGACACAAATTGCGGGATTGTTAGCTAGACGGATTGTGTCTTGGACAGATTTAGGAGATACCTTAGAACAAGGTACCTTGTATGGTATGATTAAATTCGGTTCTTGCACAGAATTGTTTGTACCTTTAGATGTAGATATTTGCGTAAGAAAAGGTCAACATGTAAAAGGTGGAGAAACGATTATTGGGAGGGTGAAAGATGAATAAGTCTATATTTCCCAATTTATGTACAGCAGCTAATCTAGCCTTT
Source organism: uncultured Veillonella sp. (assembly GCA_963533015.1). Lineage (GTDB taxonomy): Bacteria > Bacillota > Negativicutes > Veillonellales > Veillonellaceae > F0422. Next base: position 7,195 of record CAUSMY010000047.1, on the reverse strand, counting down.
GGTGTCGTTGGTATTAGTTTATCTGCAGCGGGAAACTTTACAGGGGCAGCTATATGCGTCCTATTATCATTACTAGCAGATGGCCTAGATGGTCGCATCGCACGAGCATTAGGAGTATCTGGTGATTTTGGTCGTGAACTTGACTCCTTAGCAGATGTGGTTGGATTTGGTGTATCTCCTGCGTATATGCTATATATGATGAGCTTAGATCACTATGGGTGGTTAGGCTATGTCCCTTTATTGGTGTTTTCTGTATTGGGGGCGTTTCGTTTAGCTCGTTTTAATATTATGACAGAAGAAGTACATGGTTACTTTCAAGGATTACCCATTCCAGCAGCAGGATGTATGGCAGCAACCTATGTATTGAGTGGTGTTCGAGTTCCAGATGTAGTATTGATGATTGCAATGATACTCGTAGGCTACTTGATGGTCAGCAATGTGCATCATCCAGACTTTAAAGGTAAAGGTAGTGATCCAGTACAACCCATAGCAGTAGGAATTACTGTAGCTTGTGGTGTATTCCTTGCATTATTGGACTATCGCGTATGGCCAGTGCTTATTTTTGTGTTGTATACCGTATATGGCATTAGCAATACGATTATCAACAATATTCGTAAATAGGAAGGGGCTAGGATGAATTACGTTTGGTTTGACCTAGTTATGATTCCCATACAGGTAATCATTGTATTCTATACATTGTATTACTTTGTGTTAATGGTTTGTGGTATGTGGCATAAAAGTGATACAACAGAGTGTCCTCCAAAACATTCCTTTGCCATTATTGTATGTGCTCATAATGAAAGTGCTGTTATCGGTCAATTAGTCAACAATCTCCAAGTTCTTGACTATCCTCGTCATTTATATGATATTTTTGTTGTGGCTGATAACTGTAAAGATAATACGGCACAGATTGCTCGTGAAGCAGGTGCAGAAGTGTATGAACGTTTCAATACGGAGGAAGTGGGCAAAGGCTATGCCATGGGATGGATGTTTGATACAGTATTCGCCATGGAACGTAACTATGATGCGTTTGTCATCTTCGATGCAGATAATCTTGTGCATCCTCACTTTCTGTATGAAATGAATCGTCATTTAGAAAAAGGGGAGTCTGTGATTCAAGGGTACTTGAACGCTAAGAATCCAACCGATACATGGGTGGCGGGAACGTTTGCCATTGCTTTTTGGATGGTCAATCATATGTGGCATTTGGCAAAATACAACTTGGGACTATCTACAGCTTTGGGCGGTACAGGTATGTGCATTCGTACCAATATCATTCGAGATTACGGATGGTCTTGTAATAGCTTAACAGAAGATATGGAGTTTTCCCTAAAATTGTTGATTCATGGTGTCAAAACAACCTGGGCACACAATGCGATTGTATATGATGAGAAACCATTGACATTTATGCAATCTTGGAACCAACGAAAACGATGGGCCCAAGGGCACTTTGATACGGGAGAACGGTATATACCGAAACTCTTTGTACAAGGGATTAAGAAAGGTAAATGGACAATCCTCGATGGGATAGTGCAGATTACACAGCCATACTTCTTATTATTATCGGCATTCTATATTATCATGACCTATGTGAATGGCATTGTTCCATTCTATACCAATATAATTTACCAAATCTTGCCCGTACAAGTGTGGCAGATTATTGGGGTGGGACAGTATTTATTCCCACTTATCGTGTTGGCACAAATTAAAGTGTCTCCAAAAGTGTGGTTTTATTATTTACTATACCCATTATTCATCTATTCTTGGGTACCCGTTACCTTCTTAGGATATTTGAATCGACATGATAAAGTATGGTCTCATACACAACATACCCGAGGTGTAGCACTAGGGGAAGTAAAATTAACTCGTATGGGAGATACAACTCGTAAAACAAAAGAATAATATAAGTGAAGAGCAGCAAAGCAGAAATGAGCTTGCTGCTCTTTTGTTGAAAGAGGATACACGAGAAGATATCATTAAGGTAGCCTCAAAGATGAGTGACTATCTGTTTCCCCTTATTGAACCACTTGAAATGTATGCAAAAGAGTCCACAAAGGTAACAGAAGAACAATTACAAGGTATAGAACTGCAACTATATGTTATTTTTGCCGCTATAGATGCCTTGCCGACCTTATTCTCCTATACATATACAATGGAGAAGGTCAAAGCAGGCAAGGTAAATAGTAAGGAGCCTCAAGATATCATTACGAGGAGAGATAAGCAGAAAAATTTACTAACACTATTATTTTGGCTGCAAATCATAGAGGTCGTAGCCAAAGAAGTTCTACTGCAACTAAACTATCGTAATGAAGTGACTGGGGATTTTCCTAGATGTATGAATCAATTAAGCAATATCTTAGAGTTTCATGTAGAACAATTCAAAGGTAATGCTATTCCATACGCAGATGTACCAACATTAGAATTACAATGGGGTGTTCCAGTATGTGAAGTAGTGGAAAGGTTTAGTCGCCATGTACAACGTTGGATACAACATAAGGCAAATGTAGACACGAGCGCAGAAAGGCATTGTTTGAAACTATTAGATATGTTAAAAGTAGCAGCGGATTATTATAAAATACTGTTCCCTGGGATGATAAGTATGGAGTTTCAGGAAAGGGTTTAGAAAGCCATAGTATATATGTTGTGATTATAGATTGTAATATGTATAGTCTATTTCTACAATATGTCCTATTCCATGCTATAATAAAATTAGATTAGATATTTTTCTATCTTTCACAAGGAGGAGCTATATGTCAGCTATTGCTATTATTGGTGGTACCGGTGTGTACGATCCAAATATGTTTGATACGATGACGGAATCGTCTTTGATGACGCCATATGGAGAGATTCATTATGTATGTGGAACTTATGAAGGTAAGACGGTATATTTCTTAGCCCGTCATGGCCGTGATCATTCGATTCCACCACACAAGATTAATTATCGTGCCAACATTTGGGGGTTGAAAAAGTTAGGTGTTAAGTTCATCGTATCTACGACAGCGGTAGGTTCTTTGGATCAAAACTTTGGACCTGGTCATTTTGTGTTGACCGACCAATTTTTAGACTTTACGAAAAACCGTGTAAATACCTTCTACGAAGGAGGCGATCGTCCAGTGGCGCATGTAGATGTAACGGATCCATATAGCCCTGAATTACGAGGTATTGTAGAAAATGCTGCGAAATCTTTAGGATTGACGGTGCACAATGGTGGCACGTACGTATGTACAGAAGGTCCTCGTTTTGAGTCTCCTGCTGAAATTCGCATGTATGCTATGCTAGGTGGTCAAACAGTGGGGATGACAAATGTACCAGAGGTGACCTTAGCGAATGAAGCGGAAATGGCGTATATGACAATTTCCATGGTTACAAACTATGCAGCAGGCATTTCCGAATCTGCCTTGACACATGGTGAAGTGGTAGATATGATGCAACAAATGGCAGAGCAATTGCAATCGCTGGTGAAAGAAGTCATCAAGGGCATCGATGTGAATGCAGACTATCCAGCGCATCATCGTATGTCAGAATACGGTGGCTTTCAATTATAATCTATGGTGAAGAATCTAAAAGGAGAACGCCAATGCAATCTTTAATTCGAGATATTTCCTTAGCTGCTGAAGGTCGTAAAAAAATCGACTGGGTGGCTAATTTCATGCCTACTTTGAACACATTAGGAGACCGTTTTGAAAAAGAACAAACTTTCAAAGGTCAAACCATCGTTGTGTCGGTTCATTTAGAAGCAAAAACAGCGTATTTATCTACCGTGTTACAACGTGGTGGTGCCGAGGTTATTGTTACAGGTTCCAATCCGTTATCTACGCAAGATGATGTGGCAGCAGGATTGGTAGACATGGGGTTAACTGTATATGCTTGGTACAACTGTACAGATGAAGAATATACCATGTTCCTGAATAAGGCATTAGATCATAAACCACACATTATTATTGATGACGGTGGCGATTTAGTAAGTTTATTACACACTACTCGTCAAGATGCGAAAGAACGTCTATTAGGCGGCAGTGAAGAAACAACCACAGGTGTACATCGTTTGAAAGCATTAGCGGAAGCGGAACAACTAACATTCCCTATGATCGCTGTTAACGATTCTAACTGTAAATACTTATTCGATAATCGCTATGGTACAGGCCAATCGGTTTGGGATGGTATTATGCGCACTACAAACTTGACAGTAACAGGTAAAAACGTAGTGGTTGCTGGTTACGGCTGGTGCGGTAAAGGTGTGGCACTTCGTGCGAAAGGCTTAGGTGCTCACGTATATGTCACAGAAGTGGATCCAATTAAAGCCATCGAGGCTGTATTCGATGGTTTCAAAGTATTACCAATGGTAGAAGCAGCTAAAATCGGCGATATTTTTTGTACAGTGACAGGCTGTAAGGATGTTATCACAGAAGAGCATTATGCAGTGATGAAAGATCGTGCTGTGCTTTGTAATGCGGGCCATTTCGATTGCGAAGTCAATGTAAAAGATTTAGAAGCGATGGCAGTATCTCATGAAAGAGTACGTCAAAATATCGAGGCCTACCATATGCAAGATGGCCGCCAATTATATGTACTAGCAGAAGGCCGTCTTGTAAACTTAGCAGCAGGTGATGGACATCCAGCAGAAATCATGGACTTGTCCTTTGCAATGCAAGCCTTAGCAGCAGAATATATCTTGCACCATGGAGCAGAGATGGAACATGATGCGGAAATTGCAAAACTAAAATTGCAATCCATGGGCTATGACTTAGATACATTGACACAAGAACAATATGATTATTTGTATACTGTGAATTAATGATATTACTGAAAGAAAAGCATGCAAAGTCTTGTTAGCAACAATTAAATAAAAAAGTCTGTAGATAATTTGGTGATGAGAGTAGTAACTTTCATCACCATTTTTATTTTAGAAAAGATATTTGTACTCTGTATAAATACAAAAGTGTGTAAAATATACGTTGTAGGTTTACTAAATAAACTCATAACTAAATTCTTATATTTATATTTGACAAACTACTCATGTTACATTCATAATAGATAAATATAGGTTTTCTACAGTATTATCACTTGTTCTTTAAGCTGATAAAGTAAAAAAGGTAAAGATGACTTTCACAGTTAGAAAATCCAAAAGAGGAGTTTATAAGAAGGAAGGGTGTAACATGAAAAAATCCATGTTCAAACGTGCACTAGCATTGGGTGCTACGGCTATTTTGGCTGCAGCGATCGCTGGTTGCGGTGGCAATAGTTCATCAAGTGACAATGCAAATGAAGCAAAAGTAGCTTTATTGACGACTACGTCTGGCGCAGCAGCTGCCTATGGCGAATCTATTAAGAATGGTGCAGAGTTAGCGGTAGCACAAATTAACGCAGATGCTAACAATGTAAAAATTAATTTGTTGGTGGAAGACACAAAAGGTGACAAAAACGAAGCTATCAATGCGATGAACAAGGTCATTGCAAAAGATAAAGTAGTGGCTGTTATTGGACCGATGTTATCTGGTGAAATGATGGCAGCAGGCCCGATTGCTAATAAAAACAAAGTGGTAGCCTTAGGTACTTCTACAACAGCAGAAGGCATTACTGATATCGGAGATTATATTTTCCGTAATGCTGTACCAGAATCTTTGGCAGTAGACGCAGCGATTCGTCAATCTCATAAAGTATTAGGTTTCAAAACAGCAGCCATTATGTACTCTAACAACAATGACCAAATGGTATCTGTAAACAATACTGCTAAAAAAGCATTGGAATCTGAAGGAGTTCAAATTGTAGCAACAGAAACATTTGCAGACAAAGATACAGATTTCTCTGCACAGTTGACTAAAATTCAACAAGCAAAACCTGATATCATCATCGTTGCTTCTTTGTACCAAGAAGGTGCGTTGATTATGAAAAAAATGCGTGAGCTTGGTATGAACCAACCAGTAGTAGGTTCCAATGGTTTCAACAGCCCAGCGTTCATTAAAAATGCAGGTGCCGCTGCTGATGGTGCGATCGTAGGTACACCTTGGTTCCCTAACAAAGATGACCAAAAAGTTCGCGACTTCCGCAAAGCCTATGTAGAAAAATATGGTCATGAACCAGACCAATTCGCAGCACAAGCATATGATGCTGTATTCTTGTACGAAGCAGCGTTGAAAGCAGCAGGTTCTACAACAGATCGCGAAAAATTCCGTAACGCCTTAAAAGGCATTACAGACTTCGTAGGGGTAACTGGTAAATTCCAATTCAACGAAAAACGCGATCCATCTATGGAAGTTCAAGTTTTACAAATTAAAAATGGTCAGTTCGACGCATTACAAAAATAGGAGTTAAACGATGTTTTTACAGCAATTAGTGAATGGCCTTACTTTAGGCAGTCTCTATGCAGTATTAGCAATCGGATTGACACTGGTGTTTGGTGTGTTGAACATCATCAACATGGCTCACGGAGGCATCTTTATGATAGGTGCCTTCGTGGGTTTATTTATGGTGACAGTCTTTGAAGCTAATATCTTCGTAGCCATCCTTGTGGCTATGCTCGTAGGGGCAATTCTTGGATATTTGTTAGAGTTTGTGGCACTTCGTCCACTTCGTAAAAAAAATGTATCCCATTTGGCGCCATTGATTTCTACGATTGGTGTCTCTATTTTTATTGAAAGTGTAGCCTTGCTTGTATGGGGCCCTCAAACACGTTCATTCCCACCAGATTTTATTGGTGGACTTATCGATTTTGGGATGTTCAAAATCTCCATGGTCCAAATCATTGGCCTTGGCGTATCCATTGTGTTAATGTTGATTTTAAATGTACTCATTAAAAAGACTAAAATCGGTAAAGCTATCCGTGCCGTATCCTTAAGCACGGAAACAGCATCTCTATTGGGGATTAACCCTACTTTAGTTATTTCTGTAACAGTCATGTTAGCCTCTGCCTTAGGTTCTGCTGCTGGTGTGTTAGTTGGCTTATCTTTCGATGCTGTAGAGCCTATGATGGGTGTTGTCATCGGATTTAAAGGCTTAGCTGTATTAATCCTAGGTGGGCTTGGAAACATCACTGGTGCTATGGTTGGTGGATTCATCCTAGGTGTATCTGAAGTATTCTCCGTTGCTTATGGAGCATCTTCGTACCGTGATGCTGTAGCCTTCGGTTTAATCATTCTCTTATTATTCTGGAAACCACAAGGGTTATTCGGATCCAAAGATAAGGGCGGACGACCAT
>CAUSMY010000046.1:0-9990 GCA_963533015.1 uncultured Veillonella sp. | reverse complement strand
TATTGGCCGTATTGATATTCCTAATGGCCCTTCTAAACGCTTTATTCGTGACATTATTGAAGTGAAGGGGTTTAACCGTCATACAGAATCATATGACACAAGTATTATTTACCATAAGGAAGGAAGTGAACCATAATGAGCCGTCACAAATATACTCATAAAGATATTAAAAATCCGTTTGAGCTTTATGAGCCAGATGTTGACGATATAAGCGTAACTCTACCCACCTCTGATGAATCTAAACAGGATGACACAATGGATGTTGAAAAAATAGATAAACCTGTTAAAGATATGACAAAAGAAGAAAAATTCAAATACTATGCGGAAAAGCGTGTGAATACAATTCTAAGAGAATTAGCAGGATTAAGTGATATGGCCTCTACTTATGCAGGTGTATATGACAAATCTATGGTAGATGCTATGATGATGACTATTTCATCTGCTACTAATTCCACTAAGGAAATATTCCAGAAACGGGCCCATGTATTACCAACATTTTCATTTGATTAATGCTGATTTAAGAAAGGATTCTTTTATGAACTCTACAAAATTAAAACAACAAGCTAAACGTGTTACTACTATGGTAGGTTCCCAGATGATACTAGCAGCTGCTACAATGCAGACCTTTGCTTATAGTACAGATGGCTCCGCAGGCCTTGGCGGTCATGCTTGGCCTTGGACAAAATTCTTACAATCATTAATGGAACACATTACAGGCCCATTACCTATGGTTTTGGGTATTATGGGTATCGTTGGTGCAGCGATTGCCTTATTTTCTGGTAACGGTGGCGACGGTACTCGTAAATTTATTTTGTTGATTTTCGTTATTTCTATTGCGTTAGCCGCTCCTTCCTTAATGGATATGCTTTCCTTAGGGGCCACTGGTTCTGGTTTCGTAATTCCTTAACATGATGTGAATATAAGCCTATAAGGCAGTTAGGTGTAGTGAATGAAAAAGCTATTAAGCACAATATTCCTATCCTGCTCTCCATTTGTGGCCTTTGCGAGTAATGGGGGAGCTGCTTCGCTCCCTATATACGATTTAATATTGTTGCCACTCTCACTAGAATTTTCAGGCCCATTACCATTAGCTCTTGGTACGATTGGCCTTGCTGTTGCAGCTATTACCTTTTTAAGTGGCTGTCATCATCAGGAAGGTGCTAGACGGTTTTTTGGAATCATATTTGGCGTGGGAACCGCAATCGCGGCTCCACAAGCCATTGAAATGATTACAGGGTGTTTAATCCCCTAAGGAGGCAGGATGGTTGAACGTGATTATAGAACAGGTGAAGCCCCTTTATTTAGGGCTTTATATGTTCGTCAAACTTGGGGTGGTGTACCTCGTAATTTGTTTCTAATTAATGTATTAACGTGCGTATTCGCTGTTATTATTTTGGGAACATGGTTTATTGGTGTTGTTGGTATAGCCCTCCACTTTTTATTTAGATACTTTACGTCTCAGGACGCTGATTTTTTTAATGTATTTACACATTATTTACGGTCTAAGAACTTTTATAGGGCCGAATAAGACTATTATAGAAAGGTGTTTATTATATGGGATTGATGTCTAATTTTCGCTTTCACAAAAAGAATTTTGTGAAACGTGATCCAAAATTAAGCGAATATATCTCTTGGTTGCGAATTGATGAATCAGGCATTGTATATAACAAAGATGATTCAATGCAGTTAACATTTAAGTTCCGTGGCCCTGACCTTGATTCCTCTAATGTTGAAGAATTGCAGTCATACCATGCAGCCATTAATAATATTATTAAAGGTGCTTCTACTGGTTATGTATTCTACATGGAAAATCAACGCCATGCATCTGAAGCGTATGATACTGCTGATTTTCAAGCTCCACTAACAAAAGGTATTGAAACAGAACGTGAAAAATTCTTTAATAGTGGCAAACAGTTTGAAAATGATTATTTCTTTACAATTTTGTATCATCCTAATTTTGATATGACAAAGAAATTCTTATCTTTCTTTGAATCAAAAGAAGAAACTACAAAGAAGCATAATCAGTACTGGAAAGAAATTGCTAAAGCTACAAGTGATTTTATTGAAGAAACCAATAAAATGCTTGATATGTTCAATGATATATTCCTTGATGTTAAAGTGTTGACACCAGATGAAACATTAGAGTACTTACACAGTACTGTATCTGATCATCGTCAACCGATTAAAAATATTCCAACTATGTATTTATCTTCCTATTTGTTGGACTCTCCATTAGTTGGTGGTTTTGAACCTAAACTTGGTGATAAACATATGCGGGTTATTTCTGTTACTAGCTTCCCGCCTATTACTCATCCAGGATTCTTTGATATTCTAAACCGTTTAGGATTTGAATATCGTTGGTCTAGTCGTTATCATGCATTGTCTAAAATGGATGCTATGCAGGTATTAAAAGATATTGAAGATAACTTTAGACAACAAGCTAAAACTATTTTACAGTATGCTGTTGAAGCGATTCGTAATAAAGAAACCAATCAAGTTAACGAATCTATGCTGAACTATGCAGATGAAGCTAAAATAGCTCAACAATTATTAGAAACAGATGCTGTTGGGTATGGTTACTACACAATGACACTTGTTGTCCTTGATAAAGACCCTGAAATGGCTGATAAAAAAGCAGCCTTTGCGTTAAAAGAAATTCGTCAAGAAGGCTTTACAGCGCAACTTGAAACTACAAATGCAATAGATGCTTATTTTGGGTCTGTTCCAGGGATGTGGGAATATAACGTCCGTAAATACCTTATGGCATCCCTAAATTTCTCTCACCTTGCCCCGACCTCCGCAGTGTGGTCAGGAGAGAAAAAGAATAGCCATTTAAAGGGGCCTGTATTGCTTCATACGGTGACAACTGGGAGTACTCCGTTCCGCTTGTCTTTACACGTTGGTGACGTTGGACATACGTTTGTTGTAGGGCCTACAGGATCTGGTAAATCTGTACTTCTTAATATGATAGAAACACATTTTACTAAGTATCCTGGCGCTCGTGTATTTATTTTTGATGTTGGTTCTTCCTCTAGGGCTGTAACAAAAGCTATGGGTGGTAACTTTTATAACATTATGGGTGATGATAACCCATTAGCCTTTCAACCTCTTTCACGGATTGATGAAGATGTTGAATTTATCTGGGCTAATGATTGGATTATTAATTACCTCACGATGGAAAATGTACCGATTGATCCAATTGTAAAAACTACAATTCATGAAGCTTTAAAATCGCTTCGTGAAATGGAACCTTCTTTGCGTACACTGACATCCTTCCAACGCTTGGTTCAAAACCATGCCATTCGTCAAGCCTTAGCGCCTTTGTGTGAAGGGGGTACCTATGGTGGCCTCTTTGATAACAGTACAGATAAATTTGGTGAAGGTAATTGGCAGGTATTTGAAATGGATGAAGTCATGAAAATGCCTAATATTGTCCCTAGCGTACTTGATTTCTTATTCCATAGAATTGAAGGTCAATTACGTGAAGATGGGGCGCCAGGCCTCATTATATTAGATGAATGTTGGCTATTCTTTGCAAATCCTATCTTCCAAAGTAAAATTCGGAAATACTTTAAAGATTTGCGTAAAAAGAATACGTCTATCATTTTTGCAACGCAAAACTTATCTGATATTTCAGCTAGTCCTGAACTTGCTAATACAGTTCGTGAAAACTGTCCGACACAAATTTATTTGCCTAATCCTAAAGCAACTGCTGAAGGGATTAAACAGCAATATATCAATTTCGGTTTAAATAGCCGTCAAATTGAATTATTGTCTGAATTGACACAAAAACGAGAATACTATGTATCCTCAATTAAAGGTAATCGTGTATTTGACCTTGCGTTACAACCATTAGAGGCTGCTTTTGTAACGGCCACATCTAAAGAAGATCAATTAAAAATTCAAGCATTAGAAAAAAATCATCTATCTAAAGATGAATTTATTCTAGCTTGGCTTGATTATAAAGGTATGCCTGAAGAAAAGGCTAAATACCAGTCGCTCATAGAGCCAGAAAGGAGTTATCATGTTGGATAATGGAAAAATGAAATCAGTTCTTCCTCGTTCAAAAAAGTTGCTTGCTGTTATGTTAATTCCTGGCGCATTTGTATTGACTACGTATTCTGTACACGCTGCATATCCTGTTATTGATGCTCAAAACATTGCTAAAACGGTTAAAGTCATTGAAAATACAGCGAAACAAATTGAAAAATTAAACGAACAGGTAAATCTTGCAAAACAACATTTATCTATTGTTACACAATCCATGAAAGACGTGTCTGATAATGCTAAAAAAGTATTATCAGCCGTTGATGGTACTCGTAATGCAGTCGATGGTGTGATTAAGAATACACAGTCCTCATTTAAAGGCCTATTAAGCCCTGTTAAAGATATTCAAAATGTGGCTAAAGAAACAGAAGAAAAATGGAATAAAACATTCCAGTCATTATCTGGTTTAAACCCTAAAAATTTAACATATAGCGCTTTACAAGGTTCTAATTCCTATATCAATGCACAAGTGCAACAAAATAACAAAGAAGCTGTAACTGAAACACAAGCTATTATGGCGGGATTATCACAAGCGGAAGATGAATTAAAGCAACTTCGTGAACAAGCTCGTCATACAGAAGGGCAACGTGATTTAGCTAAAATCAATGCTGAAATTAATGCTGTAACAGCTAGAATTGAAGGATTTAATAGTAAACTTACCGCTATTCAAGTAACTAATCAAAATATGGAATCACAAGCTAAACAGCAACAAGATGCTAATAGGGCTGAATTTAACTTTGCAGCTGCAAAGAAATTTAGTGAATCCGTTGTCAATATGAAGGGGTCTATGGACGATCTTCCTAATGGCTATGAATCGAGATCTCAATTGATGAAATCTCTATGGAAATAGGAGGGTTTACATGGATGGTGTTCAATTCGCATTTCTAAACCAATTATTAGATACATTTAGAAATGCATCTGTAACAGGAATGGTTAACTTAAAGCCTGCTGCGTTAGGTTTAGTTACTGTTCTTGGTATTTTAGATGTAACCGCTATGTGGGGCCTGTACTTTGGCGAGATGCGGGTACGGGAAATCATGGGAAAAGTGATTAAAATTGGCTTTTTTGTAATTTTAATCCTTAATTGGGGGCCTATTACTACGGCTGTAGAAGATACATTCGTTAAAGTTGGCCAAATTGCTTCCGCCCATCAAACCGCAACAAAGCCTTCCTCAATTATGGTAGAAGGAACAAAGAAGATGTATCGACTTTGGAATAATGCAATATATGACATTCCAATGGCCGATGGAGAAACGGCGAAATCTGGAGTTCCTTATTATGATAGTAATGGTAATCTTAATAAGGATGCTGAAAAAATGTTAGCTGATAGCAAACCTAAAAGTGCTAATCCATTTTCTGGATTAGGCGAATCCATTGCTGCTATTCCAGGAAGAATTATCAAAATTATTCTTGCATTAGCTATCTTTATTGCCTTTGCCTTTATTGCATTAAATGTTCTTCTTTGTTTCGTTGAGTTCTATTTAACAACGGCTTTATCTATTATCTTATTGCCGTTTGGTGTTAATAGTCATACGTCATTTATTAGTCAGAAAGCATTAGGTGCTGTTGTCAATTTTGGCGTTAAGCTGATGATCATGATATTCCTTCTTGGTCTTATGTCTACGATGATTAGCAAAATGGATGCGATTACAAATGACGATTATGGAAAATTATTTGAAGCCGTATTACAAGCGTGTATGTATGCTTTCTTGATTTGGAAATTACCTAGCCTTATTTCTGGTATGTTAAGTGGTACGCCATCTATGGGTGCATCTGCTGCAGGCGTAGTACAATCTGCTGCTACTGCTGCAGGAGCAGGTGCTATGACTACTAGATTTATGGGTGCAGGTAGTGCAGCCGCTTTTAGAGGAATGGCTAACGCTTCTCGTATTAGTGGTGATGCTATTCGTGCAGGTGGCATAGCTGCTGCAAGTTCAAATACTGTTAGAGGTGCTATTTTTAATTCAATGAGAGGTACCGCTAGTCATTTAGGTACTGTTACTAAAGGTGCTTACCGTCATCAAATTAATGCAGCTAAGAATACATTCTTAAATGCAGTTGCTCGTGAAAACACAGCTTCTACTATTTCCAGAAGATTGTCCCATCTTAACGGTTATAAGCGTTCATAAGGTGATAGCTTATGAATAATAATATACATATTACATTACAACGTATCATCATGGGTGTTTGTTTTACACTCATGATGATACTCAATTACAATACAGCGTATGCACTAACTGCTAATAATCATGTTGATATTGGGACTAGTAAAGAACTCGCTTATGATTATGTTGCAAGATATACTAATGAAGATCCGCATTATGTTGTTGATCGTATTTGGGAGGAAGCTGATAAATACGGAATTTATGATAAAACAGCTTTACTTGCCTTATTTGAAACAGAATCTAGTTGGAGAACTCAACCTGCGGGTGATGGTTTTGGATATGGTTTAGGTCAACTAAGTTATGAGTATTGGTCAGATTATGATTTAAACTCACAAGATGATATTTATGATGTAACACAAAATATTCATGGTTCTGTGTATTATTACGCTAAAATGCTTCAAGCTGCTAATGGTGATCCTGCTATTGCTTATACAGGGTATAACGGTGGTGCAGGTAATATGGGTAATCTTAGTATTCCTGCAATTGTGGAACACATGAATAATTTTATTGCTAATTATAACCGTTTAAAAACAGGTGATCCTGGTGTAGGTTATCAAGCAGGTGTTTCTTCAATCATCAACTACTTTAGCATGAATAGTGTACTTAATCGTCCTTTAGGATTAGATTTTTCCTATATATATAAAATGGGTTCATCTATTAGAACAATTGTTGATTCTATTGTGGATGGGTGTGTAATTGCTATTAAAAGTTTGATTCAAGTATCGTTACCTTTATTAGCTGTATTGGCTATTATTGATTTTTCAATGTTTGCATGGCGTGGGCCTACGATTACAGGTCAACTTGATTCAGCATTTTGGACTGGTGCAGCTCAACGAATTGTTAAATATGGATTTTTAACAATTCTTATTGAAAGTTGGCAATTTATTGTCAATAAAGTATTTATTGGTACTGCAAAATGGTCATATGCTACGTTTTCACCAGATACAGCTAATGCCATTGGTGATATAACGGCACCAGATCAACAATTACAACATTTTATTTCATTCCTTAATCCTTCTATGACTTGGCTTGGAAAAGTGACTGCGTTAGATATGATTAATCATATGGGGTTATTCTTATTAAATATGTTTGCTACTTATATGGGATTAATCTTAATTATCATATTGATTTTTTCAATTTTAGTCGTGTATTTGGAATTTTATATGTCAGCTGTATTTACTGTATTTAGTATAAGTTTTGCAGGTTTAAAGCCGACAAGTTTTATTCCAGAAGGTATGATGAGCCATTTAATTACAGGAACCATTCGATTAATGTGTATTGGTCTTATCTTTTCTATTATGAAAAAGGCTATGGAAGTATATACCTATGATCCTACAGATATATTTGGTATATTAGGTGCTTTACTATTCGTTGTAGTGGTAGTAGTTGTTGGTGTTTTATTGCCTAATCGAATTGCTGATGGTTTACAAGTATCAGCTAAATTATAGAAAGGAGGCTCCTTTATGAAATGGTTATCTAATTTAAAACCAAAACGTTCTATAAAGGATTGGAAACGAAGGGATAAAATATTTTTCGTTGCTATCGTTCTCCTTATTACATTTAATATTTGTGTTGGTTATGGACTTGTTCATAGTCCGTTTTATGTCAACATAACGACGTCAGCGCCTATGGGTGTATATGTGGTTTCACATAATCAAGAATTAAAACCTAATGCATTGGTTATGGTTAAAGAAAATCATAGATTGGAACAATTTTATGGATCAAAACGGCCTCCGCAATTGTTATTAAAACATATTGCAGGAATGCCTGGCGATATAATGACTGTTACAGAACATAATGTTCAAATTAATGCAGAATCATATCCCACATTATCGTATACATCCAATGGTATGCCATTACAACATTTACAAAACGGCGTGTATACGTTGTCTAGTGATGAATATTTTGTAGCTAATGTTCCTACTCGTAGTTATGATAGCCGTTATTTTGGCCCTGTTAAGCGAGATGAGATTCAAGCCGTAGTTACACCAATTTGGTTATTTGGAGAAGGGGTGACTGAATTTGTTAACCAATGGGAAAATGCGAAAAATAGCTAAAGTGATTGTATCTACTACATTAATGTTTTCTTTTCTGAATATCATTCAAACACCTGTA
Source organism: uncultured Veillonella sp. (assembly GCA_963533015.1). Taxonomy (GTDB): domain Bacteria; phylum Bacillota; class Negativicutes; order Veillonellales; family Veillonellaceae; genus F0422. Next base: position 1,663 of record CAUSMY010000046.1, on the reverse strand, counting down.
GCAGAAGCGAAATTCCATTTTAGAGGTGGTAATGTACATGATTCATCTCGATATAAACAGGTTGTTGAATGGGTAAAAAAAGAACAAGATAAATTAGAACAAATTAAAGCTAAATTACAACATAGTATTGATACGGTTAAACAAGCTCAACAGGCTATGAATAGTGTTAAGTCCTCACTGAATACAGCTATGAAAAGTGTTGATGCACTTCGTTCTAATATCAATTCAGTAATGAAAATGTCCGATAGTCTTATTCATTTAGATTTTGATCACCCTGATAAAGGATGGTCAGAAATAGAGTATTCTAAAGAAGCAATTCATTATCAGACTGATTATATGAATAAGAAAATTCAAAATAATACTATTATTTCTAAAGCTAATTTAGAATCTCAAAAAATGGCAACTGGACTATCGGCTATTGCTGATGCTAATAACTCTGTTATTCAATCATTACAAAAATTAGGTAAAAATACCAAAGGACTTCTTGATATTCAAGAGGTCAATAATGAAATAGATGCTACAAGAACGGATACGACATTACAAACAACGAAAACTAGAGCTAGTGAACTTAATAAAGAATTACAAGAAAAATTAAAACAAGCGGAAAATGAAGCTGCTGCTAATAAACGTAGAGCAGCCGATTTTCAAGTAACATCTGATCCAGAACAACGTACTGAAAAAGAAACAACTGACTTGAAACGCATGGATGCTGATTCTAAGCCTGGTAGGGGTTTTGTAGAATTTTAAGATATTGAAAGACTGCGTATAAATTGGTATACTATTTATGCGCAGCATTTCAATTAAGTATGATGATGAGGTCGTAAAGCACGCCTCGTAAAACAAAAAAAGCTTGATTGTTGATGAGGTCGTAGAGCGCGCCTCGTAAAACAAAAAAAGCTCGATTGATGAAAAAGCCCCCTTAATTAAGGGGGCTTTTATCGTATGGGAGAATCTATGAAATTTATATTTTTAACAAAGGATTATTTTAATCGACATCCTTCATCTGAATTTCCTGAAATGTTACGTAAATCAGATCGTCCTTATGTTCAACTTACGATTCCTTGTAACCATCAACTATGGGCGGTTCCTTTGAGGTCTTATATAAATCATGAATTTGCGTTTTGGTCTAATAAAAAAGAACTTTGTGGATTAGATTTTACTAAGGCCGTTCCCATTGAATTAAAAGATATAGATACAACGCATTCGCCAATTATTAGGCGCCATGAATTTAATGCATTGAAAGGAAAAGATTATCGTGTAACGCAACGATTCAAACATTTTATTAAAAAGTTTGATCATGCCAAGTTACATCCTACTCTTCCTGATAGCAAGGTTCTTTTAAAATATAGTACATTACAATATTTTGAAAAAGAACTAGAACAAAAAAAGAAGATTAAGCTTACTATTTCAAAACAAAACAGTACACTTAGCCTATAATTTGCACCTATTTACTGGGGCAGATATAATTAAACTAGAAGTTGGATAGCTTCAGATAAAACAATAAAAACCCACGGTGGCTAGACTGTGGGTTTTTTACTTTATATATCGTATCATGGCGCATTCATATATAGTTATGATATTCTTTTATATGGATGTATTCCTTCTGGTCTTACTATGGCAAAAATTAAAGATTATGATTTTATTAACCCTGTTGATGAGAAAT
>CAUSMY010000045.1:0-10011 GCA_963533015.1 uncultured Veillonella sp. | reverse complement strand
ATTTCACTATTCTTAAACTCATTAACTCCATCCAGCTTCAATTTTAAACCATATGGAGAGATTCCAAGCCGTAAAGCAATAAACTTTAACTTTACTCCTGACTTTTCAATAACAGCCTTCAAAAGTTCTCCATTATACAAATCTTTTACCTCCTTTTCTGTTGAATTATTTTCTACAATCACAGTATATACTTTTGTAGATTTTAAGTCAACTATTTTTTTTATTTTTGTCAATTTTTGTTGAATTTTATTCTCTTAAGTGCTAGAATAATTACATAGGAGGACAATTATTATGGAATTAACCATATATGAAAAAATAAAAAATAGAAGAATAGAATTAGGATACTCACAAGATGAACTAGCAAAGCGCATGGGATACAAATCTAGATCAACAATTAACAAAATTGAGTCAGGTCAAGTGGATATATCAAGAAATAAAATAGCAAAATTTGCAGAAGCATTACTTGTTACACCTTCATACCTTATGGGTTGGGAAGATGAGCCGCAAGAATATTACATCGACCCAGCAGTCAACGCCAAAGCAGAATATGCACGTGCTCAAGAGGGTATATTATTAGATGCTGCAAAGGATCTAAGTGATGAAGACTTAGATTACGTAGTTGATTTAGTGAAACGATTAAGGGGGAAATAATCATTTATAACATAACGATCATCTACCACGACTTGCCAAGCTCAATCAACGCTACACTATGCACGAGTGAGGATACAGATTGTTACACCATATTAGTCAACAAAAACAAACCTATTGATGTATTAAGGGAAAGCATAGCTCACGAAATATGCCACATCGCAGAAGGGCACTTCACCTCGGAGCAACATGCCAGTGTAATTGAATCCCTACTGCACGGCAATGAAACAGGGTTCAATGAAGAGGAGATCAATTTCTTCTATCAGTTTGTTGATTAAAAAAACTCCCCTACTCCACGGTGATGAAGTAAGAGAGAGCCCTATTGAGTATATTTTATTTTTGAGGTCATTATAAACGTTACCACCTATTTACTGGTTTTATATATTGATTATGGAGTTATTCTATGAAAATCACTAAATTAGATATTCATTCATTTCGATTATTTAAAGATGTTTCTCTAACATTAGGATCTAGAATCACGGTTATTACTGGTACTAATGCCGTTGGAAAATCTACTATCCTTGGGTTATTAGGAAATTCCAGTGAGTTAAAGAAAAAAGAAGGAGTACCCATTCTAAAACCTCAGTTCCGTTGTGAGTTTAGTGAAATTTTTAAAATGTCACAAGAGTTTGACAAAAAAGAGCCAAAGGCTGCAACTGTTACCTTTGATACTGGTAAAGAACTCTACTATCGTATATCTTGGCAAGCAAATAAAGGGAAAGATATAAAACGTGGGCGTTTAATCCCTAATTCTGAAGTAGACGGATCAAAAACCAATGCTAAGAATAAATGGCCTGTCTTATATCTAGGCTTAACTCGTCTTTACCCTTTAGGAGAGGCCATACTTTCCACCAATAAAAATAAACCTTTTAAAATATCTGATGAACTATTAAATACATACTCTTATATTTTATCTCTACATGAAACTATTGAATCTACTAATGAGGTCCATTTAACAGATATTCAAAAAAAGGTATCCTTTGGAGTTAATACCTCTACCTATGATTACATCTCTAACTCTGCTGGACAAGATAATTTAGCTCAAATTTTATTAGCTGTAGAATCATTTGTAAAACTAAAAGAAAAACAGGGGAATGATTATCAGGGTGGCTTATTACTGATTGATGAACTTGACGCTGCTCTACATCCTTCTGCACAAATTAAGCTGTTCAAATATTTATATGATATCTCTAAGAAACTATCCTTACAAATTGTATTTACCACTCATAGTATTTCTTTGCTAGAGCATGCGATAAAAAAGCGAGATGACACATCGCATCCTAATACACCAGAGCCCCCTATTCTAGTTCATTATTTTTCACGGGCTAATCAAGAGCTATCACCTAGACACTATGATTCACCAACTATTCATAAAATACGTGACCTATTAACTGAATCTATCTCTATCATTTCTAAACCTAAAGTAAAGATTATCTCAGAAGATGCTGAAGCTCGTTGGCTAATAAAACATCTTATCCCCGATGAATATCTTTCTAAAATAGAGCTGCTTGATACAACTGTTGGTAGTAATGAAATTATATCACTAGCCAAGTGTGATAGAAGTTTTTTTAACAATAGGGTTATCGTTATTGATGGAGATATTAGAAATGAGTCATCTAAGGTTAATGAAATTAACTCTTTAAATGCTCAAAAATCTCATATTCTAATATTACCAACATCAACCTCCATCGAAAAAAGCCTATTGGATTTTCTATTAGGCGATTCAATGAACATAGCGAATTACTATGAGGATGAAGCTGCTGATAGATTCAATATTACAAGAAGTGCGATGATCAATAAAAACGAAAATCTCAGGGCTGAGTGTGCTAATAGACCTGCTCGTGAAGTATATAAGGAATGGTTTAATGAGTTCCTAATTGTTTTTAATGAAACACATCTTTTAGAATATTGGAAGAAAGAACATGAAAACGAAGTCAAAGAGTTTATTGAATCCTTTACTGCTACTGTAGATGAGTTATATTAGTATGCTTTTTATATATTGGCCAACATAGCTAATTATGAGTTATCCTTAGATAGGAGGTGAAATTATGTCACATACAAAATCTATTCTACGGTACCCAGGTGGTAAATCTAGTCTTTCTAAGTTCATATCTCATCTACTAACAATTAATCATCTAGATAAAGGAATTTATTGTGAACCGTTTTCTGGTGGTGCAGGAATTTCAATAGACCTGCTACTGTCCGATACTGTAAAATCTATCATCCTAAATGATTTAGACATCAGTATTTTCTCTGTTTGGAATGCTGTACTGAATGAAACTGAACAATTAATTGATTCTATCATCAATACCCCTGTAACAATTGAAGAGTGGCACAAGCAGCGGGACATCTACTTACAACATTGCAACGATATGCATTATAGTTTTGAACTTGCCTATGCTACTTTCTTTTTAAATCGTACTAATAGAGCCGGTATTATTACTGGTGGTCCCATTGGCGGACTAAAACAGACTTCGAAATATTCTATCGATTGTCGCTTTACAAAGCAGACGTTAATAAAAAAGATATATCAAATCGCTAGTAAAAAAGATAAAATCCATCTATACAATTTTGATGCCTCTGAGCTTCTAACTTCTGTTATTAGACATATACCGCCTAATGAACTATTTGTATTCTTTGATCCACCTTATTATAGGCAAGGTAAAAACCTCTATAAAAACTCCTTTACTCATCAAGATCATGTATCGTTATATCATGCTATCCGAAACTTTGATGAATATAATTGGATAACAACATATGATAAAACTGATGAAATATATGAAATTTATAAGCATCTTCCCTCTTTTACATATTCATTACAATACTCTGCCAATGTGACAAGATTGGAAAAAGAATATTTGTTTAGTAGTCCAAATTTAAAAGTAGAATCTTATAAAAATATTCAACTATATCCAGTTCCATAACTCTTATTTACCACAGTAAATTTTATATAAAAAATACCTCCCCAGCGCCAACTGGAGAGGTAAATTCTGAACATACCTAAAGGGTGGTACATCCACATATATTCAACACATATATTGTACCACTTTTTAGGTGTATTTGCTACACATGAAAGGTGGTTATTTTTATGGCATTAAAACGTTCTAACGGATCAGGCTCCGTTTACAAGATGAAACATAAGAAATTACGCAAGCCATTTCGTGCAGTCATCACAACTGGATGGACTGACGAGGGCAAGCCAATTCGCAAAACTCTAGGCACGTATGCAAGCCAGAAGGAAGCCTACGAGGCATTGGCGCTATTCTCCAATGACCCTAGCGCATTAGAGAAAAAACGAGTAATTACCGTTGAGCAGTGCTTTCAATGGTATTTTGAAGAGGCGGAGCGCATGGGGCTTTCAGCTGGTCGAATAGAGGTTATTGATTCCGTTAAAAAATTGATGAAACCTATTCACCATATGGACATCACAATATTAAAAACAGCGCATGTACAGGCTATATTTGATAAGTTCACTTATAGCCAATCATACCAACAAGTTGTTAAATCAGCATTAGTTAAAATGTGCAATATCGCTATTAAAAACGAGGTAATCTCTAAGAATTATATGCGTGACATTATCATCAGTAAAAAAGCTGCTCCAATTAAAAAGGCTACACCGTTTACTCAAGAAGATATTTACAAGTTATGGTTACACCAGGATGAGCTAATCGTCCGTATCATTCTTATCTATATTTATACTGGAGTTCGCTTAAACGAACTCTTAACCATGAAAGTGGATGATATTCACTTGAAGGAACGATATATGGTAGGTGGGTCAAAAACTGATGCAGGGCGCGACCGTATCATTCCTATTGCAGAATGTATAGCCCCATTTGTGCAAGAATTGTACTCTACCGCTAAATTCAAACGATCAACATGTTTATTTGATGGAGTGATAGGAAAGACAAATTACAGGTATAGGCTAGCATCAGTTTGTGAAAAGTTAGGCATGGAGAAACGTAAGCCACACGATACACGCCATACATTCATCACATTGTGCAGCGATTATGATATACCAGAAATTTTAGTTAAGCATATCGTCGGACATGCTACATCAAAGAACATCACGCAAGGAGTGTACACTCACAAAACAATTGGTCAATATATCGATGCGGTGAATAAACTTCCATACGGTGAAGCGCTCAAAAAGGTTGAGCAACGGTTGAGCAACCGTCTCGAAAACGCTTAAAATTAGAGCATATCGAAAATGAGAAAACCCTGTAAACATGCATGTTTACAGGGTTTATATATTCTACCGTCTACTCTGGTTGAATCGTAAAGGACAAGCTAGAGAAGTATTTAGTTTGTTCACCTTTTGTTTCTGTTGGGAATGCTACTTCTACACCTACTACATTCAAGCCGTTAGCACTTACTGTTACCATTGCTTTACCTTGTGCATCAGCTTGGCTTTCATTAGTCAAATCATTGATAACGTCTTTGATTAATGGAGCGTTAGCATAAGGCATACCATCTTTGAATACTTGAATTTCATAAGTATCGCCTTTGCGCAATGTTAATGGGTTAACGCTTGGAACGATTTCGATCGGCATGTTCAAACGTTCAGGTTTTACTGCCGCATTCCAATAGTTTACATTATATTTCACAGCATGTGTGGATTTCACCGCATTTGGTACATCTTTCATCATGGCTTTATGCATTTTTCCATCTTTATCTTTTGTAAAATAGCCATAGTCAAATGTAGTTGCTGTAGTACCTAACATTTCATTTTTCTCAATAGTTACATTGTGTTCATGAGGCATTACTTTCATGTCCAATGGATTATACGCCACATCATACGCTTCAAAGCTTTTTACCATGGATGGTTCGTATGCGTTATCTACAGGGCCTTCTCCTAATACCAATGTTGGTTGATCAATGCGTTCTGCAAACCACACGCCATGTGCTGATGCATTGGATCCCACAGATACCGCCCCTACTAATGCTAATGCAAGAATTGCTAACTTACTTTTTTTCATGATGGATACCCTCCTATGAAATATATAATTTATAATACTTTCATTCTACACCTTATGAGAATCACTAGCAATATTTATTTTTAATTATGAATTTTTTCTATAATTAATCGCAATCACTATCTATACATACGCAAAACGCATATGGACATATTATAAAATCAACTGAACAATAGTTTCAAAAATACCTAAAATCACTGCAAATACTGGACGTATTACAGCACCTAAGAATCCAAATTGCCCCAATACCAAAATACCAATAAAGAACCACAACTGAGCTCCTAATAGTTTTTCTTGCCACTCATAAGGCAAATATTGCAGTAGCACATAAAATCCAATAAAGCCTGGTACCGGTAACATGTTAAAGACCCCAAAGCCTATGCACAAGGTCACGATATAGGACATAACCATTTGTAAACCAGTGCTTACTGTACTGACTTGCACAGCAATGGACATGCCTACATAAGCTAGAAACGCCACTAAGATATTAGCACCTAATCCAGCTAAGGCAATTTGTATCATCGCAGTGCGTGGTTTTTTAAAATTGTACGGCGAAAACGGAATTGGCTTACTCCATCCAACGCTAGCAATGAGCATCACTAAAATACCTAGCAAATCAATATGGGCAAAAGGATTAATCGTATCTCGTCCCCACTGCTTAGGCGTCATATCCCCCAAGCGAATTGCCATCTTTGCTTGCGCATAGTTAAATATAGATATAGCGATAGCTATAGCTGGTAGCATCGCAATATAATGAACAAAATCTTTCATACTATCTCCTTTATATAATAGACCTTCTTTACTCAGCACTCATTCTGTATCTAAATAGGTATCTTTTTCTCTATTATACACGATGATCGCCCATCACAACACCATTGAATATATACACTGTCAGTCAAGCTTTCCTTATAATGCAATACCCTCTTAATAGTTAGTGGACATTTTTCATCTCCTTCTCCATACTGAAAGTATCTATAAGAACTAACTTTCAATATATATTTAGGAGGTACCTCTATATGCAGTATAAAGAGCAACGATTCATCATTCCTATCCCTTATGAATTACTCTATGAACTATATGTCATTCGTCATACATCTACTAAAGCCATTGCAGAACTATTACACTGTAGTCAAAGTACTGTATGCCAACGATTGCATGCCTACAAAATCCCTATACAATCAAAGTTGGTTGCCATCCCTCAAGAGGAACTGATGCTTTTATATCAACAAGGGCATTCTGTCAAACAATTAGCTCAGCACTACCATGTGTCTACGCGAACCATCTATAATCGTTTATATGACTGGCATATCAAAGAGCCTACTCGAACACAAGTTGATAAAGACCTTCCCATTGCAGCTATCATCAGCTCCTATGAATCCGGAAATAGTGCCTATACCATTGCCAAAGAATTTCGCATCTCTCCATCTACTGTCATTCATCTACTACAATCAAAGAGAATTCCCCTTCGTCACAGTCATAAACGACTGTCCTTACCGATCAAAGATATATGCAATCTCTACACAGCACATAAGCTATCCACCACTCAAATTGCCAACCTCTATCATGTAAAAGCTGCCACCATCGCATCTCGATTACGAGAGGCGGGCATCACATTACGGGGCAATAAAGAAGATCTTCCTATTCCATCTATTGTATCTGCCTATCAAAATGACACACCATTGCAAGTCATCGCCACTACGTACGGCACCAATTATCATACGATTCGCAATATATTAATCAGAAATGGGGTCTACCAAAAAGCTCGTCGTATTCGTGACTGTGCCTATGATATTCAAACCTTACACAGAAATGAACAATTGTCGATTGCAGAAATTGCCTCTCACTATGCTTGCCATCCCGAAACCATTAGACGTATTATCAAGGACGTCGCCAAGAAAAAGAAAAGTACACCCTGAACTCCTTGCCCTGACCAGCAAAGTAACGTATACTAAAAGAAACGACATATATCATTAAAAGGAGTCTATTATGGATTATATTATCGCTTTATTACCTTACTTTGCATTAGGTATTCTATCCGCATTAATTGCTCGCTTCTCAGGGATTGCTATGTCATTCCTAGTAGTGCCAACCCTATTATATTGGGGTGCTACCCCTGTGGAGGTCATCTCGTTTATGCTGACGTTCACATTGTACAATACATTTACCCTTGAAACACAAGATGTACGACTAGATTTTAAGGATTTAACATTTTTTCCAGGTTGGAAGTTAATCATCCCTTTGCTCATTCCATTTGGACTTAGCTTAGTCTCTCCACATCTATCGATTGGTCTATTTATTTTCTTCTTCATCTTGGAGTTAGGGGCCGCTCTATATAAACGAATCCCTAAAGGAGAACGTCCTACCTTAAAGCAAATTTATATTTCTTCCACCCTCTCCATCTTAGGAACGATTGTGGGGGTATTAAATTATCGCTATATTCCAGAGCAATGGTTTTTCCTATTTGTAGGAATCGCTATGTTAGGTCTTACATGGTTCGCCTATTATGCGGGCAAGAAACGATCTGCAATGCGTGAATCTTGGACTGCTATTTGGCCATCCTTTTCCATATTGTTAGGGGCCTTAGGATTAGAAATTTCTTCCTACATTTATGGAGTCAAGCGAAATTTCTCCTCTCCTTTTGAAAGAATGGTTCCTATGTTTACTGTCATCGGTGCCTTTGCCGGTACGATGATATTATTCGTAGTAGAAAACCAATTCTCTCTAGCATCACTCATTGCCGCCGTAGGCTGTGCCTTTGGTGTTCGTCTATCTGGTATCTATCAATTCAGCAAAAATGGTAAGTTTTCTTGGTTAATCATTGGTCTCACTGTACTCATTGTACTCTGTTTATACCTAGTTAGCCCTACACCAGTAGGCTTAGAAAGTGGTAGCCAACTATTACAAGCACCAATTACACAATAATCATATATTTTTAGCCACGTATGTTACAAAGCTAAACAACAGAGGACAGTTGCTACATTCGCAACTGTCCTCTTCGTATATCTATTATTGTGGAAAGGCCCCCACAAACTCCCAAACGCTCATATCTGGTAAATGATTATCTACGTACATGGTTTGCAATGTATCCATACACCATGGTATAGTCACATACTTCTTCACATACATATAGTTATACCCATCTTTATCTAAGGCAATTTCCAGATTCAATTGATCCGAGTGGTCTTCATCCATAATAGCTTGGACAAAGTGGCAGTTTTCTTTTGGAGAATCCCAAAATAAACTGAAAAATACACGTTCATCTGCCACAATTTGATGTAGTACTGTTTCTACATCTGACCAAGTCCCTTGTTCATAGGTCTCCTCATCTGTAATAAGTCGAAACATTTATGCTTCTCCTTGTTCGATGCTGATCACATCACCAATGCGATGACATAATTCATCTAATTGTTCTTGATCAGGACCTTCTGCCATAACGCGAATTAGAGGCTCTGTACCAGATGGGCGCACTAAAATACGACCATTACTACCCAACTCTTCTTCCGCTTCACGAATGGCATCTTGAATAGCTGCATTCGTTTCCCAACCAGCCTTCGTCAATACTCGTACATTGACTAATAATTGAGGATACTTCGTCATCAAACCAGCTAATTCAGATAAAGATTTTCCTTTTTCTTTCATAATGGACAATGTTTGTACAGCTGTTAATAACCCGTCACCAGTACTATTATAATCCAAGAAGATCACATGACCAGATTGTTCTCCACCAATAGAATAACCTTCTGCTAACATTTTTTCTAATACATAGCGATCGCCCACAGCCGTAGAACATGTCTTCATACCCAGCTCTTCTGCTGCCTTGTGAAAGCCAATATTACTCATCACTGTGCCAACAATCATGTTATCTTTCAATTTACCTTGCTCTTGTAAGTGCAACCCACAGAGCAACATAATTTGATCACCATCCAAGACTTGTCCTCTTTCATCAACCATCAAACAACGATCTGCATCACCATCGTTGGCGATACCAACATGAGCCTCCTCACGAAGCACCGCTGCTTGTAGCCCTTCTAAGTGTGTGGACCCAGCATTATCATTAATATTTGTTCCATTTGGCTCTACATTGATGGCAATGACCTCCGCCCCTAATTGACGAAGGATCGTTGGTCCCACATAAGAAGCTGCTCCATGTGCACCATCATAAACTACCTTAAGTCCTTCTAAAGAAGCGCTAGTAGATACTACAAAATCCACATATTCTTGCACCCATTCTTGATGGTATTGGATAGTTCCAATATCTCCTTTTGTAGGGCGTGGCAAGCAATCATCGGCACTGGATTTACATAATTCTTCGATTTCATCTTCTACCGCATCTGGCAATTTAAATCCATTTCCATCAAAGAATTTAATGCCATTATCTGGATATGGATTG
>CAUSMY010000044.1:0-10060 GCA_963533015.1 uncultured Veillonella sp. | reverse complement strand
AACTGCAATCCCAATTAAGACTTTTGTTAATTTACTCTTGCTCATTACAACTCTCCCTATTACACTCCTACTATAATAACTATTACTATCATACATAGAATGCTATATCTTCGTCAACTACATAATAGTAAAAGGCTCTCCCGAAGGAGAGCCTTTTTGATATTACTTTCGCTATTGATTAGCCTTGTAATTCGTCTTCAAAACCTTTTTGTAGACGAACATAAGATTGACGGCGTTCTTTAGCTAATTGTTTATTGAGTTCTAACAATTCTTTGCTCATTGCAGGAACTGCTTTGCCCAAAGATGTATAACGAACTTCTTTTCCTAAGAAGGAATCGAATAATTCATAATCAGGTTCTTTGGAGTCAAGGCTGAATGGGTTTTTGCCTTGAGCTTTCAATGTTGGGTTATAACGGTATAGATCCCAGTAACCGGATGCAACAGCTTGTTTAGTTTCAGCTTGTGCATTACCCATACCACCTTTAATACCATGGTTGATACATGGAGCGTAAGCGATGATTAGGGATGGACCTGGATATGCTTCAGCTTCTGCTAATGCTTTCATCAATTGGTTCATGTCAGCACCCATACCAACTTGAGCCACATAGATGTTGCCATATGTCATAGCGATCATACCAAGATCTTTTTTGTTTGTACGTTTACCTTGAGCAGCGAACTGAGCAACCGCACCTACGCGAGTAGATTTAGATGCTTGACCGCCAGTGTTGGAGTATACTTCTGTATCGAATACGAATACGTTAACGTCTTCGCCGGAAGCCAATACATGGTCAAGGCCACCGAAACCGATATCGTATGCCCAACCGTCACCACCGAAGATCCATTGGGAACGTTTTACAAGGTATTGTTTTTTAGCCAATACTTCTTTCACAGCTTCTGTTTGTTCTACTTTGGAAAGAGCATCGATAACAGCTTTAGCGCGGTCACGAGTACCTTCGCCTTGAAGGCGTTTTTCTAACCATAAGTCAAGAACTTGTTTTGTTGCTTCATCAGCAGTTTCAGCGATAGAAGCTACAGTTTCAGCTAATTGTGCACGAATTTTTTCAGTACCAATGAACATACCATAACCGAACTCAGCATTGTCCTCGAATAAGGAGTTAGCCCATGCAGGACCTTGGCCTTGTTGGTTTTTAGTGTATGGAGATGCTGGCATAGATGCACCCCAGATAGAGGAACAACCTGTTGCATTGGCAATCATCATACGGTCACCGAACAATTGAGTAATCAATTTAGCATATGGAGTTTCACCACAACCTGCGCAAGCGCCGGAGAACTCAAGTAATGGAGTTTTGAATTGGGAACCTTTTACAGTTTCTTGTTTCATTGGGTGAGATTTAGTTGGTAATGCTACACCATAATCCCAAGCTGGAGCAAATTCCAATTCGCCATCGATAGGGCGCATTTCAATTGCTTTTCCTTTAGGCGCTGGACAGATGTTTACACAGTTACCGCAACCTAAGCAGTCTAATGGAGATACTGCAATACGGAATTGCAATTCGCCTTTAGTCATCATTTCTGGAATTGTTTCAAAGTTTTCTGGACCTGCTGCTGCTTCTTCTGCTGTCGCTAAGATAGGACGGATTGTCGCATGCGGACATACGAAGGAACATTGGTTACATTGGATACAGTTTTCTTTGATCCAGTGAGGAACGAATAAAGCGGCACCACGTTTTTCGAATGCTGCAGTACCAGAAGGTAATGTACCATCTTCATAGCCTGTGAAAGCAGATACTGGTAAATCGTAACCAGCTTGTGCATTAACAGGTTTTGCAATATTAGCTACATAGCTTGGGCAAGTTGTGCAAGAAGGTTTTTCGAAAGTATCTTCGGAATCTTTTGCATCTTTCCATGCTGCTGGAACTTCTACTTTTACAAGAGCTCCTACACCTTGGTCAACGGCTTCGTTGTTCATTGCAACAACGTCAGCACCTTTTTTACCATATGTTTTTTCGATGGAGTCTTTTAAGTATTCCACTGCTTTGTCGATAGGAATGATTGTATCTTCAGTTAACTTGAAGAACGCAGCTTGTGTAACCATGTTGATACGGCCACCCAAACCAATTTCAGCTGCAATTTTCGCTGCATTGATGATGTAGAAGTTCAATTCTTTTTCAGCAATTGTGCGACGAAGTTTTGCAGGTAATTTTTCAGTCAATTCTTCTGGACCCCAAGTACAGTTCAATAAGAATGTACCGCCGTGTTTAATACCACGAAGAAGGTCGTATTCGTGAACATAAGATTGACGATGACAAGCGATGAATTCTGGTTCAGTTACCAAGTATGGTTTGTTGATTGGGTTTTTACCAAAACGCAAGTGAGACATTGTCACACCACCAGATTTTTTGGAGTCATAGTCGAAGTATGCTTGTGCATACATATCTGTATGGTCACCGATGATTTTGATAGCAGATTTGTTAGCACCTACAGTTCCGTCAGAACCGAAGCCCCAGAATTTACATCCAGTTAAACCTTCAGTTTTTACGGATACGCCTTCAGCACGGTTCAAGGACAAGTTAGTTACATCGTCATTGATACCCAATGTGAAGAAACGTTTACCTGCTTCTGCTAACATGTTATCGAATACTGCTACAAGGTCAGCTGGAATTACGTCTTTAGAGGAAAGACCATAACGACCACCGAATACTTTAGCATTGATATTGTGTTGGACAAGTGCTGCTTGAACGTCCAAGAATAAAGGTTCAGCTAATGCACCTGGTTCTTTTGTACGGTCTAATACTGCAACGCGTTCTACAGTTTTAGGAAGAGCCGCTACAAAACGATCTGTCGCAAATGGACGGAATAAGTGAACTTGTACGAAACCAACTTTACGGCCTTGTGCATTTAAGTAATCTACAGTTTCAGTAGCTACTTGTGCAGAGGAGCCCATTGTTACGATTACATCCGTTGCATCAGCTGCACCATAGTAATTGAACAATTGGTAATCACGACCAGTGATTTTGTTGATTTCATGCATATAATGTTCTACTACATCTGGAACTTGTAAATAGAATGGGTTAGAAGCTTCACGATGTTGGAAGTAGATATCAGGGTTTTCAGCAGTACCACGAGTTACAGGAGCATCTGGGTTCAACGCACGTTGACGGAATGCTTCTAAAGCATCTTGGTCTACTAAAGGTTTTAATTCATCATATTCTAACACTTCGATTTTTTGGATTTCGTGAGAAGTACGGAAACCGTCGAAGAAGTTGATGAAAGGAACGCGAGTTTTTAACGCTGTTAAATGCGCAACTGGAGCAAGATCCATAACTTCTTGTACAGAGGATTCTGCCAACATAGCACAACCAGCAGCACGAGCTGCCATAACGTCTTGATGGTCACCAAAGATAGACAACGCTTGCGCTGCAATCGCACGAGCTGCTACATGGAATACACCTGGAAGTAACTCACCAGACACTTTGTACAAGTTAGGTAACATTAATAATAGACCTTGAGAAGATGTGAACGTAGTTGTCAATGCGCCCGCTTGTAAAGAACCGTGAACTGCTGCTGCAGCGCCGGCTTCGGATTGCATTTCAACAACCTGTACAGTGTGACCGAACAAGTTTTTACGGCCTTGTCCTGCCCATTCATCCACATGTTCTGGCATTGGAGAAGATGGAGTGATAGGATAAATCGCTGCCACTTCAGAGAAACCATACGCTACGTGAGCTGCAGCTTGGTTGCCGTCCATAGTTTTCATTTTACGCATGTTAAAATAGCCTCCTTAAAGCAAATAAAAATTAACACTTGTAGTTACATACAAAATAGGGGGATGTATATAGGCTCTACTCCGTGCACTCGCAGGATGAGCCTTCCCCTTTTTAGTATCAAAATGTTTTTGAAATATGAATCGTTTATTTCTAAAAAGATTGCATATGTTGCAAAAATGTAATAATATATAAGTTATATAGTACCTCTTTGCAAATTCGTGAAGTAGCTAATCTACTTCGTGAACAAATTGATATAGCCTTATGGTTTAATTATACATTGAGAACAAGAACTTCGCAATACCATATAGTCTATATCTATTGCTAATTATGCGATTATCAATTTACATTTTCACATATATTAATGCCTAATTAGCATACTAAAAAGAGGGCTTTTGTTATTACCATATTTAAGAGGTGCATTATGGACTTTCATCACTTAAAATACTTCGTAGAAGTAGCGGATCAAAAAAGTTTCAGCAAGGCCGCAAGAAATCTTCACATTTCACAATCTGCTATCAGCCGTACCATAAAAGCTCTAGAAGATGAGCTTGGTGTTGTATTATTCATTCGTAATGCAAAATCTGTAGAAATGACTGACGGTGGCACCATCTTCTTAACACATGCCAAACGTGTCGTGTTTATGTTCGAACATTTAAAAATTGATTTCGAAAATGAATTCCGTCTAGAACAAGGTTCTGTTCTAATTGGCTTACCACCTGTAACAGATGCTCCTATCTTTGCACAATTATTAGGAGAGTTTAAACAAACCTATCCACAAATTGAGCTAGAGCTATATGAGCATGGTTCTAAAAAAATAGAAATTTCTGTTCAAGAAGGTCTTATCGACGTTGGCATTATCTGTACAAAGCCAAATGCTAAAGAGTTCGACTCCTTCTATTTAACAAGTGATCCTCTTAGTGTAATTCTGCCAAAAGACAATCCACTAGCAAACGAAGAGGCTATTTCCTTAGAACAATTAGCAGATCAACCATTTGTACTACATAAAGATGACTTTAATCTACACGACGAGATTGTAAAATCCTGTAAATCTGCAGGTTTCCAACCACATATTGTCTTTGAGACTAGCCAACGAGATTTGATGTTACAAACTGTAGCGGCTCATCTAGCAATTGCTTTATTACCTAGCCGTCTATGTCCTACAGAAGATGAAAATACAAAAGTAGGCTCTAGCGTAGTGGTACGTCCTTTAGTGGATCCTGAAATTATGCATACCTTACATGTCATTTGGAAAAAAGGGCATTACCTATCACACGCATCTCGCTTATGGTTAGACTTTGTCATGGCTCGCCTTCCATTAGTACCTGGCGATACACATCATGACGAAGACAATTAATCTATTGTTGAAAGTAGGTACACTACTACGAAAGCCATTATTCTGGATCATTCTCTACGCCTTAGGTACCACCTATTGGATAGCATCCCAGCAGGCAGAAATCGATACTCTGAAAGAACAACTCGAGACAGAGCATACTATGGAACATAGCGATACCTTTCATTATCGCTTAAGCAATCTAGAGAATATCAGTAACTCTCACGGAGAACGACTGAAAGAACTAGAACGTGACAGCTGGCAACTCAAACGCTTTGCCAACCAACACCAGTTCCGCATCATGCAGCTCGAATGGGAACACCCTAATATAGAGGCCCCAGAACCAAGCAAATCGACACCAGTGAAAACACCATTTAAAGCAAACCCAACCAACGTCCCAGACGTGAAACAATAAACAAAGGACTGTACTAAGTGCATCAGCACTATGTACAGTCCTTTTTATATTCCATTTACTACTGCATACTCCCTTGCGACGCCTACCTCAGCACTGACTGTATAAAAAGAGGGGAATATATGTCTGTAAAAAACGATTTGCGACAGCATGTTTTTTACAGACATATATCCCCCTCCAACTCAAAATACATCAGTGCTTAGTGTATAAGGAGCATCCATTCGAGAAACGTACACAACACATAAGCAATAATAAACTTCACTTTTTGTTTCCGATCTCGATCTTCATCCGCCACTTTCAGACGATGTGCCAGGAATCGTTTATCTCGTATTTGCATTAACATTTCTACGATGTGTTCTTGCCGTTTTATGACATCCTTATCATTCTCTAAAGCCTGCTTTTGCATCGCAATGCGACGTTGTAATCGACGCATCTGAATTTTAATATTATTACTCACAAACACAGACTGCCATTTTTTTCTTGTTTCAAAGTACATATAGATGTATCGAGGAATATTCATAACCACGAAACTGAACAACAAGATACTTAGAGAAATAAAGAAATATGTAGAAAATGAAAAATCTTTTAATTCCTCATGCGGCAAATAATGATTTAGAATGATAAAGCTTACCCACACCCCAATTGGCATCAATAGTGCAGCCGCCATATCGATGGAGCGAACCCAATTCGTTTTCACTGGTATCTCTGGTGCTATGTAGCTCTCTAACTTCTGATGAAATGCATAATACTCTACTTGCAGCACAGATTGTCCTGATTTAATCCCCGTCAATAGCACTGGACCCACACTTTCCTTACGGCGTTGAGGCCATGGAATAAATTGCCGAATCGGACTATCTGGGGATAAGTCAAAACGAATAATCCCTTTCTTTTCAAACCGCATAGAGGAAGTATCTCCACCAATGCTGAAAGGATTAAAAAACATCCCCAATACATGCAGGGTCCAATTACCAAGAATATGTATAATTATATTCAAAAATAATCCACCCATATCCACATTCGCCACATCTAGCTTTAGCTGAATCGTAGAAGTATAGTCATCAAACCAAATATCATCAATATCAAACTCCACATTAATGACATTCCCTAATTTTGTGATGACATTCATAAATACCTTATTATTCGGTTCAAATTCAAAAATTATGGAATGAAAGAACCAATGATTACGCACGACAGATCGCATTTTGCGATTGACTGCTTCTTCTTCTATGGATAACATGCGATGATCATACAACGCATTCCCTTCATCCACTTCTTCTAGCACAGGTGGCGTTTCTATATGTGTTTGTGTAGTTACAGTATTCGCTAATTTTAACAGCTTTGTAACTAATTGTCCCATATATATCTCCTATCTAATAGGTTATCTTTATGTTAGTTATAACTTTCATTATGATTCTTAAATTATACCATAGACAGGCTGTAAATAAAAGAAAAGCCCTACTCTAAGCATCTATGTGCCAGTAAGACTTTTCTAAATTCACTGTATTATATACGTTCCATACTTAATCGATGATAATCATAGAAACGCCCTTGCATAGCTAACAAGCTTTCATAGGTACCACTCTCTACAATACGTCCTCGTTCTAAAAACAAAATCCGATCCATCTCATGGAGTTGTTCAATATGATGCGTAATATATAAAACTGTTTTTCCAGTAAACAGACGGCTCAATTCGCCTTGTACTCGATGACGTGTGACTTGATCCAATCCTTCTAGTGGTTCATCCAATAATAAAATATCTGCATCGCGCAAATATATACGAGCCATGCCGAGTCGTTGTCGTTGTCCTCCGCTGAGCCCCATACCACCTTGTCCCACCATAGTGCGCAATCCATTCGGCAACGTTCGTACCCAGTCCGCTAGTTGCACAGCTTCCAATGCTTTCCATAGTTCCTCATCCGTAGCACTTGGTTTCGCCAATCGGATATTATCTCCAATAGTAGCATGGAATATATAGATATCCTGTGTGGCGTAGGACATGTAGGACTGCAAACGTTCCTCTGAAAGCGTCTTGATATCTATACCATCAATACAAATAGTCCCACTATACTCATACCAACCTTGTAATAAGGAAAATAAGGTACTTTTACCTGATCCACTGGGCCCTACGATGGCCACTTTCTCCCCTCGATAAATGGATAGATCCAATCCATCATAGACAGGCACTACATCGTAAGCAAAGGAAAGGGATTGTATATTAATAAAAGGCTCACTATCTCTAGGTTCGCTTTGACCGTCTTCTCTCTTCATACTTCTTACTTGATCATTACTAGTCTCTACCCGATTAGGCAGCACTAACTCCTTATGTACTGGCTCTTCTTCCATATGTTCCAAGCGTTCCATCGCTAATGCGCTTTCATAGCCGTGTAATGCGGACTCTGTCATCGGTTGTAATACTTCAAAGTACGATTGTAAGCCGATAGCAACTACAGCAATCCATAACGGAGCATAGGACATTGTCTCTGTCACCCATAAGCCTATGATAATACCCACTAACAAAGCAGACTGAGCTAGACCAAGAACAATCGTCTGATTCCAACGAATGCCCCGATTCCACAGACCTTGCCACTCATCAAACGTGCTGAAAGATGCTTTCATAGACTGAATAAATCGCTTTTCTTGATGGCTCATGATAATATCTACTACACCATGAATAGATTCAATAAGGGCTTCTTTCATTTGTCCTCGCGTTTGCAAACGCATAGGCGGTACTCGTCGCAATACATAGGTAAGCGTAACAGGAAGAATGACACCTGCAAGAACACTATACACTAGAATCACTACTGCTACTATAGGGTGGAATTGGTATGCTATACTACATCCTAAAATAGTGACACCAACAAAGGACAAGCTAGGTATCAAGGTCCGCAAATAAAAGAATTGCAAGGTCTCTATATCGGCTATAATACGCCCTAAGAGATCTCCCATTTTCATAGATTGAAAAATTCTTGGCACCAACGGCTCTAAGCGTTTAAAGAAAGCAATACGCAATTCATATAATCCTTGAAATGCCATAGAATGCGATACATAGCGCTCTCCATAGCGGCAGACAGCACGACTAATCCCAAAGAATCGCACCCCTACAATTGCCAAACTAAGCGCTACTAACACAGGATGCTCTGCTGCTTTTGTAATCAACCATGTGGAAGTAGTCAATAATCCTATATTCATGAGCACCGTGCCCATAGCAAAGAGTACACTACCCACTAGTAACCTTCTATGCTGAGATAGCAATGTCCAAAGTGACAATAACCCACGACGGATATTCTGCTGTCTCGCAGGGTCTATCTCTTCATCTTGTTGAGCATTTACTATGTCAGTACATTCTACCCTCTCTAATCTATCTGAATTAGTAGTTTCTTCTGCTTCATATTGACTATAGGTATACGATAATTTACCAGTAGCGTCATGCCCTATCTCCAATACTTGATCTGCAACTACAGAATCTACGGTGGCTGTTTCTAGTTTCTGTATGACAGGATTACTGTAAGTATTCACTAGGGATGTAAAATACCCATTTTGTGCCACTAAGTCACTATAACTACCATATTCCACTAACTGTCCTCGACGCATGACAAAGAGAGTATCTACAAACTTCATCGTTTGTACTCGATGCCCCACATACAGAACGATTTTATCTTTCCCATACTCGTGCAACACTTGCATAATCAAGCGTTCTGTTTCCACATCTAAATGAGCTGTCACTTCGTCTAAAATTAGAATTTGTGCATCTCTTAGCAAGGTACGACCCAAAGCTAATCGTTGGCGCTGTCCTCCGGACAAACCATAACCTTGCTCACCTATCATCGTATCTAATCCCAATGGTAAATTCTTAACAAACTCTGCTAATTGCACTTGGTCCAATACGCGCCACAGCTCTTCTTCTGTCACCTTTAGGCCAAACTGCAAGTTATCTCGTAAAGTACCACTCATAATATATGGAGTTTGACTGAGATAGGCGATTTGACTATGATACCATTCACTCTGTATGGATTGTAAATCTTGACCATTGACGGTAATCTTACCCTCAGTGGGTGTCAACAATTGCATCAGTAGATTGGCTATCGTCGTCTTACCAGCTCCACTTTCACCAACTAGCATATACGAATGACCCCGTTGTAATGTTCCTGTGAAAGATTCCAGTCCCATATGATCCGCGTCGTATTGATAAGATACAGTATGAAAGTCAATTGTTTGAATGGGTACAACTAGTTTTTCCTGACCCGTATGGGCTACTTCCTCTCCTGATGCTAAATACTCCTCTACTGCTGTGAGGCTCACTTTGCCAGATAATCCAGTATGGAACGCAGATCCCAACTGTCGCAATGGTGCATAAAAATCGGGGGTTAGTAACAAAATAAAAAAGGCTGGCAAAAACTCTACTTCCCCATACACTAAGGATAGCCCTAAATACACTGCAATCATCGCAGTACTAATAGTACCGATTAATTCTAATACCAAAGCCGATAAAAAAGCGACCCGTAATACTTTTAACGTGGCATCACGAAATTCTCCAGATAGACGGCCTATAACATGTACTTGTTCTTTGGCTCGTCCGAATACTTTCAGTGT
>CAUSMY010000043.1:0-10104 GCA_963533015.1 uncultured Veillonella sp. | reverse complement strand
ATTCTGTCCTCCCAAATGAGTGTTAACTTATATAGAAACATATCTCTATCTGCAATATTATACCTTATCAGTAGAACTTTTTCTATAGGTCCCTATGGATTTATCACGCCTCGCAGGTCCTACTATTACTGGTGAAAGTCCAAATATTCCCGAGGAATGCATTGGATAAATCGACTTCCCATGAGGTCTCGTTTTTTACTACGATGCACATGATACGTAATCGTTAAGTGCTGCTTAGCCCTTGTCAAAGCGACGTAAAAAATACGCTGTTCCTCGCTGATACGACCTTCTTGGACTGCTCGATATGACGGATACGCACTATCGTTCACTCCCGCTAAAAAGACATGATCAAACTCACTACCTTTGGCCTGATGCACCGTGATAATTGGAATCCGATCATCCCCTTTACGTCGAAACATACCTTCCCCAGCATTTAAAGCAGATAGTTCTAACATAACTTGTATCCCATCTCGACCTACATACTCAGGATTTTCTTCTTCTAACTCTCTGAAAATCGTATAGAGTTCTCGGATACTCTGCAATTGACGCCCCTGACTATCCCCCGTTACTTTACTTTCATAATACCCAGCTACACCCATATCTTTCATAATATAGGTTAATAGCTCCGTAGGCTTACTGGTGAGCATTTTTCGCCGTAATGTATCCATAGCAGATGCGATCTTACCGAAGTACGCCCTATATTTATTGACAAAGCCCATCCGTTGCGCTTTTGTAGGGATAATATTTTTCTTCATAGCATAGATTAATAACTTAGCCGTCGCCAAAATATCATCCATAGCATTATGCGTAGGCTTATGATCAATAGGAAAATATTCACTCAAATAGCCTAATTTATGATTTCGTAAATTCGGATAAAAGCGACGATAGATATTCAATGTGTCATACACGGCTTGCACTGTGGGCATTGCTACGTGATGACGTAGGCATTCTTGTTCTAAAATACTCATATCATATGTCACATTATGGCCTACAATGACAGCCCCTTGTGCAAACGCAGAAAATTCTTGTAGCACAATCTCCGGTGAACGACCATGCTCAGCCAAGTAGGCATCACTAAATCCATGCACTTGCTCCGATCCCCCTACGGGTACACCTGGATTGATAAACTCTTCAAAGGTATCCACCACTTGTCCCGTTTCATCAATACGGATGGCCGCCATCTGAACAATGCGATCCTCCATGACATTCACGCCCGTACTCTCCACATCAAATACGACTACATCTCTGGCTAAAAGAGCCCTTTCTAACCGTTCATACGGTTCTTGTTCAAAAATATGAGTACTCATAAAGTCTGTAATTCGCAATCCCGTTTCACGCACATAGGAGCTTTCCAATTCTTTAATCCTTTGTTCCCCTACGCCTGTAACAAATTTTCGTATCATCCGCTTAGCACTCATCACATCCCGAGGGTTGGCAAGCACTTTAAAGAAAGACAATATATCCTTTACTTCTTGACGTCGGAAAAACTTCAGCTCATCTACCAAGATAAATCGTAATCGTTCTGATTCTGGCAAGGATTTATTAAAGGTCTCAAAGAGCTGACTTAATTCTTTTGCTTGATAATTGAAACGCACTAAAATACCAGCAGGAGGCATGGCCTGACTAGTCCGTAATGCACGCAGTGCATCGAAGATATAGGCCGCCTCTTTATAGGCAGTGGCCCCCTCATAGACAACGATAGGAGATCCCGACTCTTTGGCTACCGCCCGTGGCAGCCTCTCATACATATCAGCTACCAACTCAGGGAACACCTGTTGTAACATAGCAAAGGAAGCTTTGAATAAGGTTTGATTCGCCCGATAGTTCTCATCAAATACAATTCCTATAGGCTCATAGTCCTTGCGAAAGTCCTTGATCAATGCTAACGGATCTGACCCTCGCCATTCATAAATAGTTTGAAAGTAATCTCCACATAGCAAAACATGATTGCCTGGCCACATCACATTCATCACATCATATTCTAAGCGGCTCGTATCTTGCATTTCATCCACGGCGATATAGGAGTAACGATGGCGCCATCGCTTAGCCACATCAGGTCGTTGAAACAGCTGATGTACTCTTGTGATTAAATCTGTAAAATCCAATCCATTAAGAGCCCGTAATCGTTTCTCATAGTCCATCATCACATCGATACCACTGTGGCGGAAAAACTCTTCCACTACAGAACTACCCATGGCTTGTCGCAACACAGATATATCTTTATCATATAGAGTTTCTATAGTTTGTATATAATCCATCTGTACATCATCAGAATAATATCCGTATACAGACCGATACTCTTTCACTACCCAAATCACTCGTTGTATCGTGTCTTTATGAATAATGAGTGGAGTGTTGCCCAAATTTCTCTCTTTTACTAACGCAGGTAAAAATTCACCGATCAATTCGGCTGTATCTTCCTCATCCATGATGAGAAACTCAGAAAATAAATCTTCTTGTAATTTTGCCTCTTCTTGCAAAATGGTATAACAAAAGCTGTGAAAAGTAGATACTTTCACAGCCTGTGCCTGCTGCCCCACGATAGAAAGCATCCGTTCTTTCATCTCACGACAAGCCTTATTGGTAAAGGTGAGGCATAGTATTTTCTCTCCTGTTGCTCGTCCAGATTCGAGAATGTGTGCCACTCGATGGGACAATGTATTTGTTTTACCGGTTCCTGCAGAAGCTAGCAATAAAATGTTTCTATCTAATTCATTCACAACTTGTTGTTGCGCTGCATTCAATTGCATAGGTTCTCCTTATCCTATTAGTGAAAGTATGCCAAACCCAATACTGGTAAAGGCCCCAATATCATCGTTAAGGCCCACCACATAATATTCATATCCACAGGAATATGTAGAGCCTCTGTTACGAATGCATAGGAAATCATCCCTAAAAATACATTCATAGCTACTCGTTTAATCGTAAACCAAGCCACTTTGATAACCACCCAGGCTACGATGACCGCCACTGCAGCTGTCATAATATAATCCATAGTTACCTCATTTCTTGACGATGTAATACGGCGCCACTTAGCGTCACTTCGTCGGCATATTCAATATCGCCGCCCACTGGAATTCCTCGAGCAATGCGCGTTACCTTAATCCCTGTCGGTTGCAATAATCGCGCAATATACAGTGCTGTGGCCTCCCCTTCTACATCAGGGTCCGTAGCAATAATCACTTCTTGTACCGTATCATCCTGCAGTCGCATCATTAATTCTTTCAATCGAATGTCTTCAACGCCAACTCCATCAATAGGAGATAAAGCCCCCTCTAATACGTGGTACAACCCTTTATAATCGCCACTGCGTTCAATGGCAATCACATCACGAGATGTTTCCACCACGCAAATCATGGATCGATCTCGTTTAGAGCTTGCACAAAATTCGCAAGGGTCTTGGGCAGATAAATTAAAGCATTGGGAACAACGATGCGTGGCTTCCTTTGCGGCTATAATAGTTTCCACCAACCGTTGTACATCTTCTTGCTCCGCTTCTATCAAATGGTACGCCAAGCGCCGTGCAGATTTCGCACCTACCCCCGGCAATCGACGTAACTCTTCAACTAATCGTTCTAATGGATTTGTCATATTAGAACATGCCTGGCATTCCAGGAATTTTTAGATTTCCTGTTACAGCGCCTAATTTTTGTTCTGCCACTTCTTTCGCTTTGCGGTTTGCTTCGTTCACAGCTGCTACAATTAAATCTTCCAATGCTTCTACATCATCAGGATCTACCGCTGCTGGCGCAATTTTAATGGACAATACTTCTTGTTCTCCATTCATTGTCACAGAGACAGCACCGCCACCGATGGATGCTTCCACTACGGAGTTTTTAATCTCCTCTTGAGCTTTCGCCATATCCTTTTGCATTTTTTGCATTTTTTTCAACATACCTTGCATATTACCGCCACCAAACATAGTGAACCTCCTCTTAATTCTTAGACATTTCGTCTACTTCTTCTACATAAATATCATATCCATCTGCTTCCATACGCTGCAAGGCAGGGTATAACAGTGGATCTTGTTGTTCTTCATCACTAGCCTCTGCAGAACTCCACTTAGGTAAACTCCGTACATCTTGTACCGTCTCCTGCGAAAGTCCCTTGTTACCAGCTATGGTTTCCTCATAATACGGATTGAGCACTGCTTCAGGATTTTCATAGACTGTGAGGAAATCATCAATGATACCCTCTATATTCGTAGGAGCACTACCGGCTCCCACATGAGAATTTGCAGACGTTACTGTATACACTGGTACAGCTACTGTTTCTTCTACCACACCTTGCATCATATCCTGCGATGAACCTATTTCTTCTGTGGATACTGATCGTGCGGCTGAGACTGTAGCCGTCTCTTTTGCTACTGTCGCTTGTGATACCTCATCATATACCTTTGCAGAACTTACAGGAGAAGTATCGCTCTGTTCTGACTGGACAGTACTCTTAGCTCCTTCTGATGAACCACCTTGGGCTGCCTCTATATACGCCCGAAGCCGAGGATCATTCTTAGCCATTGCTTCCACCAGAATCGGTCTGCCTACCACTTGTTGGAACGCACGCTTTCCATCTTCCTGATGGCGTGGTTGTGTCAAAATAGGCACGGCCACCGCGGTAGGGAATACAAGGATCGCTCGTTCTTGATCTAAATAGGCTAGCTTACCTTGCTGATAAATCGTGTTGAGCAAGCCAAATCCATGACCTCTCAACCATTTTATCACGTTTGCTAAAATCGTGCTATATTCATGCACATTCACAATGCCACGACCTACGACGATATCTTGGCTCATTTCCGTTCGTTTACTAGGTGCTGGTTTTGGAGTTGCACTTTTCTTTGTCGTTGGCGGAGGTAACATATTCTTAATCGGAGAAGCACCTTGTAATCCGCCACTAACAGTCGGTGGAGGCAATGGAGCTGTTCGTACTATTTTCGGTACTGGTTCCACAACTGTTTCATCTGCCACCGGATGTGGTATATCCTCCATGGCGTTTTCATAAAAATCACTTTCTGGTATTGGCGGCACTTCTATAGTTCCTACAGGAGAAATTACAGCTTCCACCTTAGATGCACCCACGGTCATTATAGGCCGTTGCTCTACTAACTTGTTCACCTTTTGCAGCAAGGTGTCTTCTTGACGGTTCACAAACTGTTCCATCGTCGTCATGCGTCCCTCTAAGGTTTGATAGGTACCGCCTCCTAATTGCAAGAGTGAAAGTAATCCCATCTCCACAATGACTCTTGGATTATCCACTTGTTTCGCATTGTTTTGTACCGTTTGTAGCACATTAATATAGCGGCCAATTTCTTCCACAGTCAATGCATTTGTCTGTTCTAACAATCTTTCACGCTGTGTATCATAAGCCAGTAATTCTTCTGCCTCCGGCAATACCTTGGCGATAATCATAGCCCGCAAATGCTCTACAATAGCCGTCACAATTTGTCGTGCATCACGCCCTTGCTGTAGTGCTTCGTCTACAGCTTGCAATACTCTGGCTCCATTACCAGCTTTCAGAATATCCACCACATCTAGCACCCAAGTCTTGCTCACCAGGCCAATCATGGATTCTACTAACGGGGCCGTAATCATATCTGATGTCATCCCGGAGCATTGATCTAAAATACTCAACGCATCCCGCAAGCCTCCGTCTGCATGGACCGCAATGACCTGTGCTGCTGCTGGATCAAGGGAAATTTGACTCTCTTTTGCTACATATAATAAGTGCGCTGTAATATCCTTTGCCGTAATGCGTCGGAATGTATAGCGCTGACAACGAGATAGAATCGTCACCGGTAATTTCTCAGATTCTGTAGTAGCGAAAATAAACATGACATGACTCGGAGGTTCCTCAATTGTTTTCAGCAATGCATTCCATGCTTCATTCGTCAACATATGCGCTTCATCGATGATGAATATCTTCTTATGGCCTACTACAGGCAAAAAGTTGACCTGTTCTCGCAAGGCACGCACTTCATCGATACCACGATTAGAAGCCGCATCGATTTCGATCACATCCAAAGCTTGTCCTTGCAACATTTGTTGACATGATTCACACTGACCACAAGGTGTGTCTGTAGGCCCATGCTCACAATTGATCGCACGAGCAAATATTTTAGCCATACTCGTTTTGCCTGTCCCCCTAGGGCCAGCAAATAAATAGGCATGAGCTACTTTATCTTCCCGAATAGCTCGTTGCAATGTGTCCGATACATGATGTTGTCCTACTACATCTGTAAATTGCTTCGGTCTCCATCGTCTATATAAAGCTAAATAACTCATGGAACCTCCTTTCCCTTAAGATATGAAAAAAAGCAGCTAAGCTAGCTGCTTTACTATAGCACTCGAATCTGACAGCCCTATAGGTTTCCTCGTGGCACAAGAGAGTTACCGCTTAATGCTGCTCCAATCAAGGCCTGACATGGTTCACAGGCTCTCCTTGCACAAGCCCCATAGAACTGTCATATTCCAATGCTATTACTTTACCATTATACATGTTTTTCTATTCCTATTCAAGGCTTTATGACCCTTTCTCTCATAAAATGTGCTATACTTTAGGTATCCTCTTTGATAGAAAGGAGGATTGTTAATTTCTTAACATGTGCAATTCTGAAGTATTACAAGAATAGAAAATAGAAAGAAAAAAGGACGGTGGCAGCCGTCCTTTTTTGAGTTCATGAAAGAATGCTCTAACTTCTTATATCTTTCTACACCAAGTATACACCATTCTACCCAAAAATACAATGGTATTACCCTCTGCTCCCTTCGTAAGGATGCAAAATCAAATGTCCTTTGGAATATTCACCTACGTAAATTTCTCGAATTGTATACCCTTGGTCTTCCACTTCTTCTTCCAACCAAGCCATATCTTTATCTGCTAGTTCTAAAATATCTGGGTCTACTACACCATCCACAATGACAGGATAGCGAATCAAATCATCACCGTTCATAACTACTGTCAGTTGTCCATTCTGTTCTAATACAGCACGACGTACATCGCTCACAAGAGTAACCCCTGCACTACGAAGTTTTAATTGTAAATCACTGCCACGAAGACCTCGTTTCAAACATTCCCCAACTCGGATCTTTCCTCGATCAATCACAATGCTGGGCCGACCATCGATGAGAGTCTTAATCCATCGCACAGGAGCACTAAGAAAACGCAATCCCATCACTACAATCGTCCAGGCGATAAGCACTAGGAAAAATTGTAGAATGCCGATACTTTCACTGTAGATTACGGCACCAATAATACCACCAAGTACATAGTTTTGCACTTGATCCAAGGCAGAATTAGGCGCCAAATTGCCTTTGCCCATCAAGTTCATTTGTAAAATGAGAGCCAAGATACCAAGCGTTAGCTTAATAAATACTAATGTATAACCTGTTAACATATTATCGTTCGTCCTTCTTCACATCTACCACTTTTGGATTTGCATTCATCATATGAATCGGATGCAGTACATAGCCATCCTTATTCATAGTGAAAGTAACTTCAAAAAATTTATCGTCAATATTCACAATCATACGATCATGAACACGCAAGGAGTTCACGCGAACTTTTTCTTTGCTAACATGCTCCGTTTCACTGAAATTATTCAAAAACTGAACCATATAGTTGGATTCTTCAGCATTATCTACATCTCTCGTATAGTCATTGACTTGTAGGCCTAACAAAAAAACTAGCCCCAGTACAATAATAATTCCTAAATCACGAAACTTCGTATCGAAGCGATTGTACATCACTTTCACACCTACCACTAGTAAAGCCATTAGCAAAATAGATGTCACAATGTATTGTAATAGAGATGTAAATTCTCCTCTTTGCACCACATAGGCATAGGTATAAAATTCCACAGATATCTCACAACTTTCTTACTTTAACGCCTCATTATAATGAGCTCTGTCACCCCCTACAAATTTAGGTCGTACACGAGCTGCTGTCACATGGGCTGCTCCAATTTCTTTCACGGCTAATCGCACGGGAACAACCACATGTTTTAAATGCATGCCGATGAACGTATCTCCAATGTCGATACCTGCATCAGCTCGTACCCATTCTACCGCCACAGGGTCAGACCACTTCTCATAGGCCGTAGTCGCCATGGATCCCCCTGCATGTTGTACAGGCACTACATTCACTTCTTCATATCCTCTGGCTTCCGCTGCAGCACGTTCCATCAATAAGGCCCGATTTAAATGCTCACAACATTGGATAGCCACATCAAATCCATGGTCTCTTTGCACTTCTGAAAGAGCCTTGAATAATTCCGCTGCTACATCCAAAGAAGAATCCTTGCCAATATGACCACCTCGTACTTCACTAGTAGAACATCCAATCACAAGCAACTTACCTTGTCCTAACTTAGCTGCAACCGCTAATTCTTGCAGCGCAGATTTCATTTGTTCGTATACAGATTCTTTCATAACAAGCACTCCTTTCTATCATCATAATGGTCAATATATAACACCTTCACGTGACCCTCCTTAACTATTAGTATACACCATTTCAAACAGCATTCAATAGTACTTTAAAACATACTCTAGGTACCCTCTTATTTCCTAACACCTAGCTATATTTTAGTAATCGACATAAAAAAACGCGATTTGCAAAAGCAAACCGCGTTTAATAAAATTAGCTTATTTTACCAAGATGAATGTTACATTGATAGGACCATGTACACCAACGACACGAACTAATTCGATATCAGCTGTATTGGATGGACCAGAAATGTGAACCACATTTGTTGGGAACTTAGCTGGATCATTACGATAGATCTTTGCTAATTCTGCCATAGTCTGTGTCATACGAGGATGAATATTTTCTGTACGTAATACAGAAATATGAGTCAATGGCAATAAACCTAAAGAACGACCAGATTCTTCTGTACTTGGTTGGATAACAGTCGCTGTTTCTGCGATACCCAAAATTGGGAATGTAATACCAATATTAGAGTCTTTAGCTACTGCAATATTAGCCTCACGACCTTTTGTAGCATCCCATTGATAGAATGTAGCTTGGTCTTCACTCAATTGTTGGAATGCAGCTTCTAAACCATATGTTTCTACTTCTGCAGATTTAGGATACACAACACTACCGCCACCACGAGCTACAATTTCGTCCACCAAAGCTTGGCTTAATTGAGAAGCCTCCACTTCGATAAGTTTAGTACCTAAGCGTTCTGCTTCAGTTTTAAACATCTCTACTACTTGTTCATGGCTAAGATCAGAATACATCGTTTCTTGAGGTCCTTTTGAAAAATCAAAAGGTGTTACAGATGTAGGAATTGAGTCACGGCCTAACGCACGAGATAGGCGACCTAAAAAGGCTTGTTTTTTTGCTTGATCCATTTTATTTCTCCTTTCCCTTTTGTGCTACGTGTTTCGCATATTCATCACGGAATTTACTCATTTTGAGTACACCCATGTCTTTAGCTTTCACCCAGCCACCAACTACTGGTAATACTTTTGTCCAGTCAGCCAAATGACCATTTTTACTCATTAGCTTCATGCCGATGGCACCCATTTTGGTGCCCATATCGAATAAGAAGGAGTTTGAGAATACTGTTGCCACTGTGTGGAAGATGCTACGTTCAATAGCTGGACGCATTTTCAATTTATCCGCAATCACTTGACGATGTTTCAATAATAGTTCATGCAATGGAATCTTAACTGGGCAGTGTTCCCAACATTCGCCGCACAATGTGGATGCGTAAGGAAGATCGCCAGCTTCTTCATAACCAACCAATAATGGAGTTAATACAGCACCCATTGGTCCTGGATAGATAGAGCCATAACCATGACCTGTAATATGACGATATACAGGGCAAATATTCATACATGCACCGCAACGGATACAACGTAACATTTCTTCGAAATCGCCACCTAAAATACCAGAACGGCGGTTATCAATGATGATGATATGTAATTCTTCTGGACCATCTGCTTCCCCTTCACGAGCAGGACCTGTAATCATGGAGAAGTAGTTAGAAATTTTGGCCCCTACAGAGGAACGAATCAACATTTCCATCATCACATCCAAAGAAGCAAAGTCTGGCACCAAACGTTCCATACCCATCAACGCGATTTGTGTTTTAGGCATGGAGCT
>CAUSMY010000042.1:0-10265 GCA_963533015.1 uncultured Veillonella sp. | reverse complement strand
ATAAGAGGGGAAATCAGCATGGCTCCAATAATGACAGCTGTTGAATTCATATTTAAACCTATAGAGGCAATAAAAATCGCACACATCAAAATGACTGTATCGCTTAATCGAACATGAAGATCATCATATAATTTATCACGGTATTCACGTGCTGAATAGTTTCCTGTCATTGGTTACTCCTTTTATTTCATATAATCTTGTTTCCGCATGGATGATGGTAGAAACTTCTGTCTAATCTTCCATGGTTTTATTTCTTACCAGTTATTCTTTTAAAATTATCCTTTACGTATCTCTTAGGTCAGCTTTAACATTATATCAAAATTTTTAGTATTTCTCTAAAGAAACCTATCAATTTAAACGATAGAGAAAAGAAGAAATTTTTACTGCATTTTCCAATGAAAATTTGCCACTATTATCTAAAATATTAGGAAAGCGCATATCGAAAATTTATGATATAATCAATATATATTTTTGTTACTAAATACTATGAGGTACTAACAATGAAATTAATCTCTTGGAATGTCAATGGCTTGCGTGCAGCTATGACGAAAGGATTTATGGATGCATTCGATGCATTAGATGCAGATATGTTCTGCTTACAAGAAACAAAATTACAACCAGAACAAATTGAAATGGTCTTGCCGAACCATGAACAATATTGGAATAGTGCAGTGAAAAAAGGCTATAGCGGCACGGCTATTTTCACAAAAGAAAAGCCAATTTCCGTAGTGAATGGCATTGGCATTGAGGAACATGACCAAGAAGGACGGGTGATCACGGCGGAATATGAAAAGTTCTACTTAGTGACGTGCTATACACCGAATAGCCAACGTGAATTGGCTCGCTTGGAGTACCGCATGGAATGGGAAGTGGCGTTCCGTGAGTATTTACTAGCATTAGATGCGAAAAAGCCGGTAATTCTGTGTGGTGACCTTAACGTAGCCCATCAAGAAATCGACTTGAAAAATCCTAAAACCAATCGTAAAAATGCTGGTTTCAGTGATGAAGAGCGTGAAAAAATGACAGAATTATTGGCGGCAGGATTTACAGATACATTCCGTTATTTATATCCTGATACAGTCGATGCCTACAGTTGGTGGTCCTACATGGGGAAAGCTCGTGAACGGAACGTAGGATGGAGAATTGACTACTTCCTAGTATCCAACAGAATTGCTGATAAAATTCAAGAGGCGAAGATTCATGCGGATATCTTTGGATCTGACCACTGCCCAGTAGAACTAGTTATCGATTTATAATTCTGATAATGAGCGTGCACTATGTCAGTATTACGTTTTGAACATATCTCTTTAGATCTTCATGGCCGTCAGATTTTACAAGATATTTCTTTTGAGGTTCAACAAGGTGAAAGTATCACCATTGTAGGTCCTTCTGGGAGCGGTAAGAGTACGATTTTAAAACTGGCAAGTTCTTTGGTATCTCCTACGGGGGGAACTATTTATTTTCAGGGGCAACCGATGGATCAATATGCCCCTATAGAATATCGCCAACGAGTAGCCTATTGTTTCCAGCAACCCTATTTATTCGGACAAACCGTGCGAGGGAATTTAGCCTTTCCTTTTACCATGCGAGGTCATTCTGTTGACGAAGGAAGAATCAAATACCTATTTGATTTGTTTCATATGGATCTACAATTGTTAGAGAAGTCGAATACAGAGTTATCCGGTGGTGAAATGCAGCGAATTTGCTTGATTCGTAGTGTGCTGTTTGCCCCCGACGTGTTACTATTAGATGAGGTGACGTCTGCCTTGGATGCAGAAAATACAGAATGGGTAGAACAAGGTCTTATGCAGTTGCATACGGAAGGCGTAACCTTGTTACAGGTAACCCATAATCTAGACCAAAGTGTTCGTATGGGACAACGTCGTATCACTGTGAAAGATGGCCATATTGCAGATTGTGAGGTGTTACATGGGGAGCTTTAATGCCTTATCGAATGAATCCTTGTTGATGGCAACGGTACTCATCGCCGTGGCTGTCATCGTGTCCTACCAACAACGGATGCGCCTAGAACTAGAAATATTGCATAGTGCCTTGCGAGCGGTAGTACAACTAGTAGTAGTAGGCTATGTATTGCACTTCATTTTTGGTGCCGACCACCCTATGTTTACTGGAGGCGTATTGCTGGTGATGCTGATCAGTGCCGCTATCAATGGAGGTAAACGAGGAGCTGGCATTAAACATGCCCCGTGGATTGCAGGCGCTAGCATCGGTATTGGTGCTGTCGTTACGTTAGCGGTATTATTGAGTGCTAATGTTTTATCCTTTACGCCCTACCAAATGATTCCTGTAGGTGGCATGGTCATGTCGGGGGCTATGGTGGCAGTAGGGTTGTGTTTCCGCCAAATTACAACGAGCTTTAAGAGCCGACAGCAAGAGATTCAAATTAAGCTAGCCTTGGGAGCTACGCCTATGCAGGCCTGTAAAGCCATCTTACGAGGCGCCCTAATATTTAGCTTACAACCGACCATTGATAGTGCGAAAACATTAGGCATTGTGTCCTTACCGGGGATGATGACAGGTTTAATCTTGGCGGGCATGAGTCCTATGGAGGCCATTAAATACCAGATTATTGTTATCTTTATGTCTTTTTCAACCATATCCATTGCCATTGCTATAGCAGGATACTTGAGTTGTCGACAATTTTTCAATACCAAAGAACAGCTGATTCTATCTGATTGATGATGGAATCAGTTTCTTTTTTTACGATAGTATTTTTAAAGTTTTAATTTACCTATAAAATAAGTGGGATTTTTTGAAAACCTATAGTCATAAGGAATGAGTTGTGTTACTATTAAGGTATACATATTCTTTTTATACTTAAAACGAGGTGGTATTATGGCAAATTACAACCCTTATGAAAATATGCTGCAAACCTTAGATTTGGCAGCGGATACATTAGGTATCCCACGCAATGATTATGAAGTATTGCGTCACCCTGAACGTGAAATGAACGTGGCTATTCCAGTGCAAATGGATGATGGACATGTGGAAGTATTTACTGGCTATCGCTGCCAACATAGCTCCGTTCTTGGCGCATCTAAAGGTGGATTGCGCTTTCACCCAGATGCAGACGAAAATGAAGTGCGTGCATTAGGTGCTTGGATGACCATCAAAAATGCCATTGCTCATTTACCATATGGTGGTGGTAAAGGTGGTATTAAGGTAGATCCTAGAAAATTGAGTGAAAGAGAGTTAGAACGATTGACACGTGGTTTCGTTCGTAAAATTGCTCCGATTATTGGGGTAGAGCGAGATGTGCCAGCGCCTGACGTGAACACAAATCCACAAATCATGTCTTGGATTGTCGATGAATACAGCGCTTTAACAGGTCAATGGACACCAGGTATCGTAACAGGCAAACCATTAGCAATTGGTGGTTCTTTAGGCCGTAATGAAGCGACTGGTCGTGGCTGTATGTTTACATTACTTTCCTATTTGGAAAAACAAAATAAATCTATCAAAGATTTGACGATTGCTGTACAAGGGTTTGGTAATGTCGGTTCCGTTGGTGCTTTGTTGATGCATCGTGAAGGAGCTAAAATCGTTGCTATCGGTGACGTACATGGTTCTCTGTACAATGCAAACGGCATCGATGTAGAAAAAGCTTACGAATATGCAAACTCTCATGGCCGTTCTTTGGAAGGATACGAAGAGCCAGGTATGACACGTATTCCTAATCCAGACTTATTGTTATTGGATGTAGATGTGTTATACTTAGCGGCCTTAGAAAACCAAGTAAACGAAGCGAATATGAAAGAGGTAAAAGCTAAGTTAATCTTGGAAGGTGCGAACGGACCTTTAACCAAAGACGCTGACTTATACTTCTTTGAAAAAGGCATTCCTGTATTGCCAGACGTATTGGCAAACGGTGGTGGCGTAGTAGTATCCTACTATGAATGGGTACAAAATAAAGCTGGTTTCTACTGGTCTGAAGAAGAAGTAAACGAAAAATTAGCGAAAAACATGAAGAAAAGCTTTGAAGAAGTGTGGGCTATGCAAGAAGAATTTAAAGTATACCCAAGACTGGCTGCGTATATGGTGGCATTGCGTCGCTTAGTAGAAGCGTTAAAAATTAAAGGATATAACGGCTAATTTCCTATAAGAAAAGGAACTATACAAGATCGGATGATCTTGGCATAGTTCCTTTTTTGTTCTTTGTATAGGTTCTACCTAAGAAGATAGGTCCCACATTTATTTTGCAATAGATGCGAGATCTATTAGGTATACATAGCGTTTTATTTAATATGTTTGCTACCACGTTCTGTCATTGCTACGCCGTCTTGGCATAGAGGGCAATTGTCAGGTTGGAACGTAGGTACAGTTAAGTTTAACAAGGCTTGTACTTTGTCATTTGGTACGCCAAAGTCAGCTTTACCACCGCTGCGGTTGACAAGTAGACCAACGCCTACGATTTCACCGCCAGCTTCGTTCACAACATCTACGACTTCACGAACGGAACCGCCAGTAGTCACAATGTCTTCTACGATAAGAACACGTTGTCCTTTTTCAATACGGAACCCACGGCGTAATGTCATTTTGCCTTTTTCCCGCTCTGTAAAGATAGCACGAGTGCCTAGGGCTTTGCCAACTTCGTGAGCTAATAAGATACCACCAGTCATAGGTCCGATGACAAGTTCTACGTTTTGGTCTTCAAAACGACGGGCTAATTCTTGGCATAATTGCTCTGTGTATTTTGGATGGGACAACACATTGAATTTTTCTACGTACATGGGGCTGTGAAGGCCGGATGTTAACAAGAAATGTCCTTCTAAAATGGCTTGTGTGTCGATTAATAATTGTTTTACATTGTCTTCTGTCATCATTTTTGAACTGTCTCCATTTCCTCAATAATTAAACGAACTGCTTCTTGTGGATTTTCTGCTTGTGTAATTGGTCGTCCTACCACAATGCGAGATGCACCATCTTGTAAAGCACTACTAGGGGTAGCAATACGTTTTTGATCATTAGTAGCCGCAAACGATGGACGGATACCTGGTGTGACGATCAAGAAATCTTCGCCGCAAGCTTCTCGAATGAGTTTTGCTTCTAGTGGAGAAGCTACTACACCATCAACACCAGCCTCTTTGGCTAGTTTTGCTAATTTCACAACATGGTCTGAAATCGGTAAAGAGCCACCAATAGCGGACCAATTTTCATCATCAAAGCTTGTTAAGGCTGTAATCGCTAATAGTTTAGGCCGTTCAATGCCCAGTTCAGCAGCTTGCTCTTTGGCTGCTTTCATAGCGGCTTCCATCATCACCTTGCCACCTTGGCTATGAATGGTGATGAGCTTTGCCCCTAACCGTGTTAAGGATTTAATGCCATGAGCCACTGTGTTCGGAATATCGTGTAGTTTCAAATCAAGAAATACCGATTTATTGTGGTCTCGCAAATAGGCTACAGTTTGTTCACCTGCTGCATAGAATAGTTCCATGCCAACTTTATAATAGCTGACGGAATCGCCTAGGGATGTTACGATGGATTGCATTGCCTCCATTGAGGACACATCTAAGGCTACAATTAAACGATCATCTGCCATAGGAACCTCCTTGTTTCACAAATCGTATTATTATTTCATAGTTTATGCTGAAAGTCAAGACTTTTTAATTATTCGTTGAAATTTGAATGACTATAATTTATAATGAAACTAAAATTTAATACATAGTATATAGGAGATGAACGTATGAAATTAGTTGTGACAGTAGTAGGACAAGACAGAGTAGGTATTATTGCGGGAGTGACCCGTGTGTTAGCGGACAATGAAGTGAATGTGGTATCCATTAACCAAACGATTTTGGATGGTATCTTTAACATGATTATGATGTGTGAAGTCAGTGATTCTGCCGACCTTAGCAATATTCAGAAAGCATTAGCAGCAGAAGGTGAACAGTTAGGAGTTCAAATTTTAGCGCAAAATGCAGCCATCTTTTTAAGCATGCATCGTGTGGGATAAGCGAGGGTACCTATGTTAAGTATTGAAAATATTTTAGAAACGAATCGGATGATTCAAAACAATAAATTAGATGTGCGTACGATCACTATGGGTATTAGTCTACTTGGTTGTATATCAGAAGATGGAAATCGTATGTGCACTCGTATCTATGACCATATTACAAAAGAAGCAGAATACCTTGTGAAAACAGGGGAAGATTTAGAACGTGAATTAGGTGTGCCTATCATTAATAAACGTATTTCTGTGACACCCATATCTTTAATTGGTGGAGCTTCTAACTTGCCAAACTATGTGCCTATTGCTCGTGCCTTAGATAAAGCAGCAAAAGCGGTAGGTGTAAATTTTATCGGAGGTTTTTCCGCCTTAGTATCCAAAGGGTATACGGAAGGGGATCGCAAACTGATTGCCTCCATCCCAGAGGCTCTAGCGACGACAGACATCGTATGCAGCTCGGTGGGTATCGGTTCTACGAAGGCAGGCATTAATATGGATGCAGTGGCTGAAATGGGGCACATTGTGAAAGAAACAGCTCGTCTCACCGCAGATAGAGATGCTTTGGGGTGTGCGAAGCTAGTGATTTTCTGCAATCCTGTAGAAGATAATCCGTTCATGGCAGGGGCTTTCCATGGTGTCACAGAAGGTCAGACCACTATTAGCGTGGGTGTCAGTGGACCTGGGGTAGTGAAATATGCTTTGGAAGCTGTGAAAGGTGAACCATTTGATGTAGTGGCAGAAACGATCAAACGGACAGCTTTCAAAATTACTCGTGTAGGTCAGTTAGTGGCACAAGAAGCATCACGTAGATTGAATAAACAATTTGGTATTATCGATATTTCCTTGGCGCCTACACCTGCCGTAGGGGATTCTGTAGCACATGTGCTAGAAGAAATGGGCTTAGAAGCCTGTGGGACCCATGGTACGACTGCTGCCTTAGCCTTGTTGAATGATGCGGTGAAAAAAGGTGGACTTATGGCATCCTCTCACGTAGGTGGATTAAGTGGTGCTTTCATTCCTGTCAGTGAAGATAAAGGCATGATTGATGGGGTTACATTAGGCAGTTTGTCCTTAGATAAATTAGAGGCGATGACTTGTGTTTGCTCTGTAGGACTAGATATGATTGCCGTGCCAGGGGATACATCAGTAGCCACTATCTCTGCTATCATTGCGGACGAAGCGGCTATCGGTATGATCAATAATAAAACGACTGCTGTACGACTCATTCCAGTGCCAAATAAAACCGTAGGGGACGTTGTAGAATTTGGTGGACTCTTAGGATATGCGCCGATTATAAAAGTACATCCATTCAGTTCGGAAGAGTTCATTCGCCGTGGTGGACGTATTCCTGCACCAGTGCGTAGTTTGACGAATTAATGAGTCTAAACCATATGGAATCTTCCATAGTAGTTGCATGTTATAGAATGTAGTGAGGTAAGGTTATGAAACAAATTGTTGTGATGGAGCCATTAGGAGTATCCGAAGAGTTATTACAATCCTTAGCAGAGCCCTTCAAGGCACAAGGCTATGAACTAGTTGTGCATACCACGAAAGAAACAGATCATGTAAAATTATTGGACCGTGTTCGTGAGGCATCAATCATTATCTTGGCAAATCAACCATTGTCTGGGGAGATCATTCGCCAATGTCCAAACTTAGAATTCATATCTGTGGCTTTCACAGGAGTAGACCATATTGATTTGAATGCTTGCCGTGAAAAAGGAATTGTAGTGAGCAATGCAGCAGGCTATTCCACGCAAGCCGTTACAGAATTGGTGTTTGGGTTAGCTATCTCTGTACTTCGCCATGTATTACCTTGCGATGGCCGTACACGGACAGGAGGTACCAAGGAGGGATTCCCTGGATTCGAACTATATGGTAAAACGTTTGGTGTCGTAGGTATGGGGGCTATAGGTACTGGTGTAGCACGTATTGCGAAGGCCTTTGGTTGTAAGGTCATTGCCTACAATCGTTCAGAAAAACCTGAACTAGCGGCAGAAGGGATTACTTTTACAGACCTAGACACAGTGGTACAAGAAGCAGATATTCTATCCTTACATGTACCATTGACGGATGCGACACGCCATTTAATCGATGCAAAGCGTATTGATATAATGAAAGATACGGCGATATTGATCAATACGGCACGTGGTCCTGTAGTAGATAATGAAGCATTGGCTAAAGCATTGAAAGCTGGCAAATTGAGAGGCGCTGGCATTGATGTGTTCGAAGTAGAACCACCAATTCCAACAGACCATCCATTATGTGATGCTCCTCGTACCGTGTTAACACCGCACATTGCCTTTGCGAGCCAAGAAGCGTTTGTCACACGAGCTCACATTGTGATGGATAATATAGTAGCATTTCTGAAGGGAGAACCAGTCAATCGGGTGTGTTAACTTTGATCTAACACCATTGTTACGTCATAAAGATATTTTATTTTGATGAAAAAAATAAAACTATAAAAAAAGAAACATAAGTGAGGCTACTTTGTTATACCTGAAATCAGTTATATATCATGTATCTCACTTATGTTTCTTTTTATTTTTTATAGTTACATTTTGTACAGCTCTTATATGCAAGAAACTGAATATAGTATACCTTTATTCTACAGTGGTGTCTTTTGTAATCACATAGTAGTCAATAGGGAATACTTTTACATTTTTTACTCGTTTTGTTGTTACTACATTGGCACTTGGATAGTATAAGAAATAACCAGCGCTATCTTCTAGCAACACATTTTGAATATCCTTGACAATCGCTGTGCGTTCTTCTTCGTTAAATGTGGTTGTCATTTTATTAATTAACTCATCAACCTTTGGATTTGAATAGTCGCCACGATTGGATTTGGCACCAGTTTTGAAAGCTAGGCTAAGGAACCAATATGGATCATTTGTGGACATTGTTACCCAGTTTGTTTCTCCCATATCAAAACCATTAGGAGCTAAAGTTAGTAATTCATCAGGACCTTGTACACGTTTTAATTCGACTTCAACACCAGCTTGTTTTAAATCATCTTGAAGTTTTTCGTAAACGCTACTATCTTTACCAAAAAGAGCTAACACTAGGTGTAATGGTTTGCCATCTTTCATGTAAGTAGCACCTTGTTTTGTGTAACCAGCTTGTTTTAGTAATTCATCTGCTTTAGCTAAATCTTTGTGCTGTTTATTTTTTAGTTCGTCAAAGCCTAGGTTGGCTGTTGGAGGGAATGGCGCACCTCCAGTAACGGCGCCATTACCAATTACTTTTGCTAATGCATCATAATCGATCATATTTGCGATAGCTGCTCGTACGGTTGGATTTGATAATACATTGCCTTCACGGACATTCAACTGTAGCATATATGTGCGAACCCCTGCGGTCTCAATGATGTTATAATCACCCTTTTCAAATAAACTTCGATTAGCACTATCTACCTTTTGGATCATATCTACATCTTTAGACTGTAGAGCCATAGCACGTTTATTATTATCTTCTAGATCTTTAACTGTTAAAGAATCTAAAGCAGGTGTTCCACCCCAGTATTCTTTGAACTGATCCAACTGAATTTCTTCTTTTTTTGTATGTTTTACAATTTTGTAAGGACCAGTTAAAATTGGTGCATTATCCATATCTGTTGTATCTTGTACATCTACGATGACAAAAGCAGGCTCAGTTAAACTAGCTAGTAAATCAACATTTGGTTCTGTTGTTTTAATAATTAGATTTTGACCATCCACTGTAATAGAGTCGATCTTTACAGCTTCTTTGGAACGCTTGCTTTCGGCGATTGTACGTTCAATAGATGCTTTTACCGCCGTAGGTGTCATCATAGAACCATTATGGAATTTTACATTTTCTCGAATATGGAATTTCCATGTTAAAGAATCCACCACTTCCCAGGAATCGGCTAACTGAGGTTCAAATTTCATATCTGAACTTACCGTTACCAACGTTTCACCGGCACCGATTCGTGTTAATGTCCACGCATCCCATTCATGTGTAGGGTTCAATGTTTCACCAAACCAATATAAACCAAGATTCAAATGCTTGCCATTTTTGCTTGATTCATCAGAACCACAGCCAGCAATTAAACCGATAGCAACAAACAGTGTCATTGCTAGTGCAACCCATTTTTTCATATATCCTCCTTATAAAAAAACTAAAGAATAACTATAGTATACTATAGTTATTCATAAAAGACAATAATTCTCATAAAAATGAATATATATTAGAGGCGTATAATTTGTTAAATGCCTTTGTAATTATATATTTAATTATACATAAGGAATAAAATTAAATTGTTATATTTACAAAG
>CAUSMY010000041.1:0-10515 GCA_963533015.1 uncultured Veillonella sp. | reverse complement strand
AACAATCAATCAAAATTTACCACTACAAGGTGTGGCTCATGTGAATATTTCTTTTGAAACAAAGGAATTAACGTTACCAGTAGAAGATGTATTGCACGAAGTTAGACAATTAGATGGAGTTATAAAGGTAGAGCTAATTGGTCAGGCCTAGTGCTCAAGGAGATAAAGAATGAAGCAAGGCGTAAAGATTGCCCTATTGGGTTTTGGTACAGTTGGTCAAGGTACTGTTGAATTGTTGACCACAAATTTGGAAGTGATTCAACATCGCATCAATGTTCCAGTCATTGTGGACAAGATTTATGTTAGAAATCCAGATAAATATTGCCTAGTACAGCAAGTTTTGTGACAGATTATAAAGAAATTTTGCAAGATCCATCTATAGATATTGTGGTGGAAGTAATGGGGGGCACAACCTTTGCCCGTACTTGTATTGAAGAGGCTATTATTGCTGGTAAGAATATTGTGACTGCGAACAAAGATTTATTAGCAGAAGCTGGCCCATACTTGATGGAATTAGCTAGTAAACATCAGGTAGATTTACGCTTTGAAGCTAGTGTAGCGGGAGCTATACCAGTGATTCGTGCTTTATATGATTCATTTGGAAGCAATCAAGTTTCTGAAATTATGGGTATTCTAAATGGTACCACAAACTTTATTTTGTCCAAGATGAGTGAAGATGGATTAGGGTATGAGGAAGTATTGAAAGAAGCACAAGAGCTTGGATATGCAGAAGCAGACCCTACATCTGATGTAGAGGGCTATGATGCAGCTCGTAAATTGGCTATTTTAGGCTCCATAGCATTTAATAAACGTATCTTTTTTGAAGATGTAAGCTGTGAAGGCATCACAAAGATTGATGCCAGTGATATACAGTTTGGTAAAGAGTTTGGCTATACAATTAAACTATTGGGCATTGCGAGAGAAACTAAAAAAGGCCTGTCTTTAAATGTACATCCTGCATTCATTGAAAATACACATCCATTGGCTTCTGTACGAGGATCTTTTAATGCTGTCTTCTTGCGAGGCAATGGATTTGATGATGCTATGTTCTATGGTCGTGGAGCAGGTAGCCTTCCGACAGGAAGTGCCATTGTCAGTGATGTCATGGAAGTAGCTCGTAATGTAGCTCAAGGCAAAACAGGGGAAATGAGACAATTCTATTACCCACAAAAAACAATGTATAATTCTAGTAAAATTGAGTCTGCCTATTATATTCGTATGACAGTAGATAATTCTACGGGAGTGTTGGCTAAGGTAG
Organism: uncultured Veillonella sp.; assembly: GCA_963533015.1. Lineage (GTDB taxonomy): Bacteria > Bacillota > Negativicutes > Veillonellales > Veillonellaceae > F0422. Next base: position 9,257 of record CAUSMY010000041.1, on the reverse strand, counting down.
CTACTAAACTTGCGGAACAACGTATCTCGGCTCATTCTGTGATACAACGAAAAGCTGATAATGATACAGCTACATTAGCGATTATTACTTCTAAGTGTCCACATGCATATATACAAAATCTAATCGATTCGTTCAATCATTTACGGGTAGTACGAGAAGTAGGTAGTGTTATCCGCATCATGGTAGAATAAGGAGTTTTCATGAAATCAATTACGGTACAAGTACCGGCTACAAGTGCCAATTGTGGTCCTGGATTTGATTGTCTAGGTGTAGCATTAAACTTATATAATTTATTTACATTTGAACCTGACACAGAGGCTACGTCTAATACATATACCTTTGAGGGATTTGGAGCTGACTTGCTAGAGCAAGAAGACCATAGCCAAAACCTGGTGGGAATTGCTATGGAGCGTGTGTTTAAAGAAGTACATGCTAAGCCTGTATATGGTCACATCCATTCCAATACGCAAATTCCTCCATCTAGAGGTTTGGGTAGTAGCTCTACGGCGATTGTAGGGGGATTGTTGTTAGCCAATGCTTATTTAAAAGAACCGTTGATAAAAGATGAGCTATTGTTAATCGCTAATGATATGGAAGGTCATCCAGATAATGTAGCACCAGCTATTATGGGTAATTTAGTATGTGCTGTAGGTGGTAATGACACTGTGTTTCACTCCCATATTGATGTACCAAGTAATTTGACATTTGCAGTAGTAGTACCAGAAGTTATTGTAGAAACATCGTACGCAAGAAGTGTATTACCGAAAGAGTTGAGTTATCAAGAGGCTGTGGCCAATGTAGGGTTTGCCACATTATTTGTTGGATCTATGATACAAAATCGCATGGATAATTTATCCGTCGCATTACAGGATTACCTGCATGTGCCGTATCGTAAAACATTAATTCCGTATTGCGATGATGTATTTACAGCAGCCAAAGAACATGGTGCTTACGGATCTACTATAAGTGGATCAGGTTCTACTCTAATTGCGTATTGTTCTCCAGAACATGCGGTTACTATTGCAGATGCAATGAGCTCCGTATTTATGGAGCATGATATCGACTGTAGACGCTTTGTATTACATGCTGATCGAGAAGGCGCTAAAGTCGTTAAAATTAAATATGAATAGAAAAATTCATGAATCTTTTAATATTTATATGCTATACTTTAAGCATATATATTCTATGAAATAAGTAGGAGGATACATGAATACTATAAAAACAGCAGCTTTATTAGCTTTAATGACAGGGCTACTGATGGTAGTGGGACAACTAGTCGGTGGTCACTCTGGCATGATACTCATGTTTTTTATTTCTTTAGGTATTAACTTTTATACGTATTGGAATTGTGCATCTATGGTGTTAAAAGCCTATGACGCTATAGAAATTACACCTCAAAATAACCCAGCAATTTTTCAAGTTGTGCAAAAGTTAGTCACTCAGGCTAATCTACCGATGCCTCGCGTATACTTAATTCAATCCGATGTACCAAATGCATTTGCTACGGGCAGGGATCCAGAACATGCAGCAGTTGCATTGACAACTGGCATTATGAATTTGCTAACTGTAGATGAAATCGAAGGTGTGTTAGCTCATGAATTAGGTCATGTGAAGCATAGAGATATATTAATTAGCACCATTGTTGCTAGTATGGCAGGATTCATTGCTATAGTAGCCAATATGTTGCAATGGACGGCCATATTTGGTGGAAACGATGAAGAAGGCAATAGCAATCCATTAGCATTAATTGGAACTATTATCTTAGCGCCACTGGCTGCTACATTAATTCAGATGGCTGTATCTCGTTCTCGTGAATATGCAGCTGATATGGAAGGAGCCATCATTAGTCGCAAACCTTTATCATTGGCATCTGCTCTTGCTAAAATCGAACACTATGCAAACTATGGTTCTTTACCATCTCAAAATCAGGGGCAAGTTTCTGCTACTGCGCATATGTTTATCATTAATCCTTTAAGTGGACTTTCATCCACCGTGACTCAGCTATTTAGTACGCATCCAAGTACAGAAAGTCGTATCCAACGACTACGTGAAATAGCAAGTCGTATATAAAGGGTGCCTAGGCACAGTATTCATTACAGAAATCGTAAGATTTCTTAAATTCTAAGGAGGTATACTATGGCAAAAGTGTACACAAAAACAGGTGATGCTGGTTCAACTGGTTTATATACTGGTGAGCGTGTAGGGAAGGCATCGCAACGAGTATGTACGTATGGAACAATTGATGAAGCACAAGCATTTTTAGGAGTAGCACGTGCATATTCAGACAAAGCTGTTGTACAGGAAACTTTGTTGCAACTGGAAAAAGAATTATGGATGATTATGGCTGATATTTCTAGTTTAGGCCAAGAAGCAACGATTACAGAAGAACATGTAGTCAACCTGGAGCAGATTATTGATAAATTTGATGAACAATTAGAACCATTATCTAAATTTATTCTTCCAGGAGATAGTAAAACATCAAGCTTCTTGCATTTGGGTCGGACCATTGTTCGCAGAGCAGAACGTGATCTATGGAAACTAGGTGAAACGGAAGAGATACACATGTCTAACGTAAGATATTTAAATCGATTGTCTGATTTGTTATTTATCTTAGCCCGTGTAGAAGATGAAATAAAATAAATTAAAAAATACATGTCGGGAATGTAACGGTTACAATTCCTGGACATGTATTTTTGTTTATAAGAAATCCACATTTGGTGATATGAAAGTCTTTAGAATATGCTATAATACTATGTATGATGATTTTGGATTAGTGTTGTACTTCTTGTACATCTACTGTTTTATTTAATACATCTTCTGGGCTAGGATAGAAGAAGTAGATTTGATCGATTTCATTTTTGAATTTTTCTCGAATATGAATGGATAATAGTGTTTCAAATTGAATGATATCTGCTGAATCCATTACGGCATCTTCCACTAATACAAATAATTGTGGCTCAGCTTTAGGTGCATTTTGTGGTAATCTTTCTGGTGAAAGAGGGATATTCACAATAATACGCACAGAGGCTACATAGTTACCATTTTGATCTTTAATGGCTGCACGATATGTATGTTCCCATAATGTAGCCATCAATTGAATGTCTAAATTTAATAATTCCATAATTGTCTCCTTTTAGCAATGAATGTATAGTACATATCATACCTGATAAGGGACAATTTTGTATAGGTATGTTATGAAAAATCGTATAATATTTTGTACAGGTGGTGCTAGGAGTGGGAAAAGCGAATTTGCTGAAAAACTCGCACTATCTATTGAAGGACAAAAGGGATATATTGCCACGGGACAAGCTTATGATGAAGAAATGAAACATCGTATTCACTTGCATCAAGAGCGTAGACAAGATAGGTGGAAAAACTATGAAGTTCCCTATTATATCAGTGAATATATACATAGTATTTTAGAAGAGTGTTCTGTCATACTGGTAGACTGTTTGACCATGTGGACGACTAACCTTTTATTGCAAGATGGTGAGTTTAGATCACAAGATGATATTAATCAAAGAGAAATATCCATTTTGGATGAAGTTCAGCAAGTGTTAGACTGCGTAAGAAATTATAAGAGTATTGAAGAAAAAACGATTATTTTTGTAACGAATGAGATTGGATTAGGAATCGTTCCAGAAAATAAATTAGCACGTGTTTTCAGGGATGTGATGGGACGTGTGAATCGCCTCGTGGCATCGCATTCTGATGCTGCATATATGACAATGAGTGGTATAACAATAGATTTGAAAGCATTGGAGGTTACTAACAATGGCTAAGAAAATTATGTTCCAAGGGACAAGTTCAAATGTAGGTAAAAGTATTTTAGCAACTGCCATGTGTCGTATTTTACATAACAAAGGATATAAAACCGTTCCTTTTAAAGCTCAAAATATGGCATTAAATTCTTATGTAACAAAGGCAGGAGATGAAATTGGTCGAGCACAAGTAGCCCAAGCAGAAGCGGCAGGTTTAGAACCGATTGTTCAAATGAACCCTGTTTTATTAAAGCCTACTGGAAATCAATCATCACAAGTAGTCTTGATGGGAAAACCTGTTGGTGTATATAGTGCGAGAGAATACCACACAAAATACTCATTAACAGCTTTAGATAAAGTGAAAGAAAGTTTACAATATTTAGATGAAAACTTTGATATGATTGTCATTGAAGGGGCTGGAAGTCCTGCAGAGGTCAATTTAAAAGCTAATGATATCGTCAATATGCGTGTTGCTAAACTAGCAAATGCCCCGGTTATGCTCATAGCAGATATTGATCGAGGGGGCGCTATTGCATCGGTAGTGGGCACGTTGGAACTACTAGAGCCAGATGAGCGGGATCTTGTGAAAGGTATCATCATCAATAAATTCCGTGGAGATGTAACACTATTGCAGCCAGCTATAGATTTTATTGAACAAAAGACTGGAAACAAGGTTGTTGGTGTGGTGCCAGCCGTTGAAAACTTAGACATTGACGAAGAAGATTCCGTGGCTTTGGAAAGTAAATATAGAGGCGTGGCAAAAGAAATTACCATTGCGGTTATGCAAACACCTAAAATTTCTAATTTTACAGATTTTGATGCCTTAGCGTACGAACCAGATGTATCTGTACGATTTGTCAAACAAGGGGAACCTATTGGGCATCCAGACATGATTATGTTACCTGGGTCTAAAAACACATTGGCAGATTTGTCATATTTACAGGAACATGGATACGCAGAAGACATACAACGTCTTGCTGCGGCTGGTGTACCGGTCATTGGTATCTGTGGTGGCAATCAAATGTTAGGTGAAATGTTATATGATCCAGAAGGTATTGAAGGTGATATTCCTGAATTACAAGGACTGGGACTATTGCCTACAGCTACTACAATGAAGTCAGAAAAGTTGACGCATCAAGTCTCTTTTGATGTGGAAAATTTATCTTTTTTAGGTATCAATTATTCCGGTAAAGAGTTAGTTGGCTATGAAATTCATATGGGAGATACACAACCAGTAGGGGATGGCCAGCGGTGCTTCCATATCCAAAAGAGAAGTGATACAGAAGTTGATGTCATTGATGGATTCGTCACAAGTAATGGTCAAGTTTTGGGAACTTATATCCATGGTATTTTAGATAACGATGAGTTACGTCGTTCCATTCTTAATGCATTACGCGCTAAGAAAGGGCTAGAACCATTAGATATTGTATTCCGATATTTTGAGCATAAGGAAGCTGCTTATAATCGCTTGGCTACGATTGTAGAAGAGCACTTAGATATGGAATATATTAACTCCTTATGGGAGCAAGACTAATGGAGTGGATTACGCACCATTTGGTGTATGCTATACCTTTAGTAGCATTTCTATTAGATTCACTATTGGGTGATCCTAGAAGTAAATTTCATCCAGTTGTGTTGATGGGACATTGTATTTCTTTTTATGAAAAGCTATTGTATAAAAAGTCGGCCACACCAACCCAACAAATTTGGGAAGGTATATCGACGGTCTTATTAGTCTTAATGACTGTCATAGGTATTGTTACAGGTATACTATTTATAGGTGGTACAATTCACCCTATTTTATATTTTGTCATTTCCACACTATGTGTCTATATATCAATTAGTCCCCGTTGCTTAGCAGAAGCAGGCGTTTAAATAGCTAGATTACTGCGTAAACAAGATATAGGAGAAGCACGCCGTAAGGTAGGTTGGATTGTAGGTAGAAAAACAACTGATTTAGATGAAAGTGAGATTACTCGTGCTACCATAGAGACCATTGCAGAGAATACTGTAGATGGAATTATTTCTCCTTTATTTTGGTATATCCTATTAGGCCCTTGGGGTGCTATTGGATATCGAGCTATTAATACAATGGATTCTATGCTGGGCTATAAGAATGAAAGATACTTATATTTTGGACGCTTTGCTGCTCGTCTTGACGATGTAGTTAATTATATTCCGGCCCGCATCACGTGCGCTTTATTTATTATAGCGGCATGGATTTATGGCAAGGACTGGAAGTATGCAGCAACCATTGCGAAGCGAGATGCTTCTAAACACCCAAGTCCCAATGGAGGATACGCAGAAGCACCCGTAGCGGGAGCTTTGCATATCCGCTTAGGTGGGTATAATGTATATCATGATAAAGTAACATTTCGAGAGTATATGGGTGATCCTATACAAATCATGAAAGGACGTCATATTTATCAAACCATATATCTAATGTATACCGTATCGATACTAGGTATACTTATTACAATGGCAAGTAAGTATCTCATTAATCAATGGTAGGTGTATATGAAAGGATTTTTTGTAGGATTGCAATTTTTAACGCGTTTAAAAATTGTAAATCAAACAGAATGGAAAGTTGAAGATTTTGGTGCTTCTGTGACGTATTTTCCCTTAGTAGGACTCGTCATTGGTGCCTTTATGTGGGGAATATATGCATTGGTACATCCGTATATTCCAGTATCTTTATTGATGTTGTTACTAGTGATCTTTGAGTTTCTCTTCACAGGTGGTCTTCATGCAGATGGATTTATGGATACCTGTGATGGTTTATTTTCTGGACGAGACCGAGAACGTAAATTAGAAATTATGAAAGATAGCCGTGTAGGCAGTAATGGCGTAGTAGGCTTTGTATTTTTAACATTGTTAAAATGGCAATTATTAGTCAATGTACCAGAACCATTCTTGCCTACCATATTGTTGACGATGCCTATACTGAGTCGCTATACTATGGTAATTAGCATTCAAAAATTCCCCTATGCTCGTCCGGAAGGAATAGGTAAGTTTTTTGCAGATAATGCACCCACCTATGCAGTATGGGTGTCGACAGTACTGGCATTACTTCCCACTCTATATTTTCAGTGGGTGTATGCATTTTTATTTGCAATCGCCCTTATGTGCAATTACATTCTTAATTCCTACATTACGAAGCATTTAGGGGGAACTACTGGTGATACCTATGGCTTTGTCTGTGAATTATCAGAAGTATTTTTAATATTGTTCACTATAATTTGGTCTATAGTGTAATAGAAAGGAGGATATAGGATTGGCATATTATGTACGAACACCTGGAACCTGTGGTGAATTTATACAAGGGTCCATTCAAGGACAACGGTTTTTAGTAACTTGTCCCATAAACCGGTATTCTTATGCTATTAGCGATGTTCAACATCCGCTGCCTATATCTTCTGTATCTTTACAGTCTAAAGCATATAAGGCTTATCAATCTGTGAAGAAACTATTAGGAGTGCCAGATACTGTGGATACTCCCATTTATCTACACTCCGATATTTTACAGGGAAAAGGGTTAGCATCTAGTAGTGCAGATATTAGTGTAGTAGCGATGGCTACTGCACTTTCTTATGGATATACCCTTTCTATGGATGAACTTGCTAGTCTCTGTTTATCCATTGAGCCTTCTGATGCGCCTTTTTATCAGGGAATTGTACAATTTGACTATATTCAGGGGACTTGCTGTGATGTATTGGGAACGTGCCCTCCTATGCGTATAGCCATATTTGATGAAGGCGGCACAATTGACACGATTCAATTTAATCATCAAAAGAATTTACCACAATTGATTAATGAAAAAGAAGAGTTTATGGTAGAAGCTTTAGCAAAGTTCAAAGAAGGCATACAAACACATAATGTTAAATTAATTGGTGAAGCCTCTACCATTAGTTCTTTTGCCAATCAACGAATATTACATAAGGCTAGCTTATACGATTTACATCAAATTGGAGTAGCCTGTAATGCAATAGGCACGATTATCGCGCATAGTGGGACCATATTAGGATTGTTGTTTCCCCCTGACTCACCTAGCATTGGTCATTGCATTCAGCAAGTGCGAAGAGAATTACCTACTGTAACCTATATCGATACAGTGGAAACTACTAATGAAGGTATCACATTTATGCAACGATAAGGACGTAGGAGGTGCGTACTATGAAAACAGTAAATGTTCATGGTGGTAATGTACATAAGGCTAGTCGCAACATGGGAACTTCTCTGGAATACATACTTGATTTCAGTGCTAATATTAACCCTCTTGGTATGAGTCCAGCAGGAACAGAATCTATGAAAAGACATTTTGAAGAAATTATTCATTATCCGGATCCTGATCTGCATGGTTTGATTAGTACACTTAGTCGAGTATGGAATATGCCAGAATCATATATTGCACTGGGCAATGGGGCGGCAGAGTTAATTTATGGAATTTGTAGATTGTACAATGTAGATACTGTCTATGTCCCAGCACCTGGGTTTTCAGAATATGCACATGCAGCGAACTCTTGTGGATTACACGTAAAAGAATATTTGTTAACTTATGATGTGCAACAACATACATTTATGTATAATCTAGATTTATTGATTGACACGATGAAAGAGTGTACACGATCTATCGTATTTATTGGTAATCCTAATAATCCGTGTGGAACATTATGGACGGATAGAAGTGAAGAACTATTTCGAATTTGCCAAGAGAATCATCATTACATCGTGTTTGATGAATCATTTATCGACTTTGTTGGTGATAGCTTTTCTATGCGTGAATATGTAAAAAGATACGAGCATTGTGTGGTAGTTCATTCCTTGACGAAATTTTATGCTGTTCCAGGCCTACGTGTGGGAGCGATGATGGGGCACCCTACCGTGATAGAAGAAATCAAGGCATCTATCCCTACATGGTCTGTAAATCATTTAGCACAAGTATATGGGGAAGCCGCTGTGTTAGATAGAGCATATATAGAATCTACGAGAGAATTTCTTGGTAGAGAAAAAGAGTGGTTGTATACGCAGCTTAGTGCATTGAATGTATTTGAACTGGTTAAACCATCTGTTAATTATATATTAGGTAGATTGGATTCAAAGTATTCTTTTGGGGATTTACAAGATTATTTATACAGTAAATCTATATTAGTACGTGACTGCTCTAAATACAGTACATTAGGGCCTAACTGGTTTAGAATCGCCGTGAAAGATCATGATACAAATGTTACATTATTAACAGTATTAAAAGAATACTTTTAGAACTATAGGAGATAATATGATACAAATATATTTTGTGCGACATGGAGAAACTGATTGGAACCATATTGGTAAACATCAAGGTTTCAGTGATATTCCATTAAATGAAAAAGGTATATCCCAAGCGATTGATGTAGGAGATGCGTTGCGTGATGTTCATTTTGATAGAGCCATTGTATCTGATTTAATTAGAGCTAGAGTGACAGCAGAAGAGATTTTAAAAGGCCGGTATATTCCAAC
>CAUSMY010000040.1:0-10519 GCA_963533015.1 uncultured Veillonella sp. | reverse complement strand
AAAAGCAACGGATTTACCGTTGCTTTTTTGCATAGTTGCGATAGTCTTGCTAAACCAAAATCGCCCAATATACCAGTTACAGGTGACACTTTTATACAAGTGAGAGAAGACAATATGAATATTGCTACAAACCTATTTATTGTAAATGAATTTTTTCTTTCCATTGTTGGATTTGTGCCACTTCTTCTGCCACGATTGTTTGTCCAATCTCCTTTTGACGTGCTACGCACTCTGGTGCGGTACCACTATAGTTACTACGTCCCGCTACACAAGCTTCGATGGTAATGGCATCCAAAATATCTGACTCAAAGTGATGTGAAATAGCTTTGAAATCTTCCAAGGACAAATCTAACAACACGCAATCTTTCTCGATGCAGTGTTGTACCGCTGCTCCTACAATGGCATGGGCTTCACGGAACGGTACCCCTTTTTTCGCCAAGTAGTCCGCCATATCCGTAGCATTGGAGAAATCATCATCCAACACCGATTTGGTATGGTCTCCATTGACTTTCATATGACGTAACATGTCAGCTGTAATAGAGATAGCGAAATGCAATGTATCGATTGTGTCGAAAACGCCTTCTTTATCTTCTTGCATATCCTTGTTGTACGTCATTGGTAGGCCTTTCATGGTTGTAAGAAGTCCCATCAAGTGTCCGTAAATACGACCTGTTTTACCACGCACGAGTTCACATACGTCTGGATTTTTCTTTTGTGGCATAATGCTGGAACCAGTGCAATGGGCATCATCCAATTCGATGAACCCAAACTCTGTGCTAGACCATAGGATTAATTCTTCGCTTAACCGACTTAAATGCATCATCACTTTCGCTCCAAAGCTGAGGAATTCTAGCACATAATCACGATCGCTGACAGCATCCATACTATTTTCATAGATGGCATCGAAGTGCAATAGCTCTTTCGTGATGTTTTGATCAATCGGATATGTGGTGCCTGCCAAAGCCCCTGCTCCTAACGGCATTACATTAGCATGTTTAAAGATCAACGGCAAATTATCGAAGTCACGGCTTATCATTGAAAAGTACGCCATCATATGGTGGCTAAATAGCACTGGTTGCGCCCGTTGTAAATGGGTATACCCAGGGATAATCACATCTTTATACTTCTCTGCCACTTCTAAGAAAGCTTGTTGCAAGTTCACTAGTTCCTCGCCCATGTGTACCACCGCTTTGCGGATATACATATGCAAATCCACCGCTACTTGGTCATTACGGCTACGACCTGTGTGTAGACGTCCGCCTGCCTCACCGATGGCATCAGTTAAGCGTTTTTCGATGTTCATATGGATATCTTCTAAGGCCACAGAGAACTCGAAGTCTCCTGCATCAATTTGTTGTTCAATAGTCTGTAAGCCTGCTACGATAGCATCCTTATCTTCCTTAGAAATGATCTGTTGCTCTCCTAGCATTGTCGCATGGGCAATACTGCCTGCCACATCTTCTTTATACATGCGGGAATCAAAGGAAATAGAGGACGTGAAGTCCTCTACTGCCTTATCCGTCCCTTTGGTAAAGCGTCCGCCCCAAAGTTTCGCCATTATTTTAAACCTGCTTTCTCTTTCATTAATGCATTGATTGTTAAAGGCAATCCGAATAAGTTGATGAAACCTTCTGCATCGGCTTGGTTATATACATCATCTTCTTCAAATGTTACAAATTCTTGGTTGTACAAGGAATATGGAGACGTAGAACCGGCACTCATGATGTTACCTTTGTACAATTTCAATGTCACTTGACCTGTTACTGTTTGTTGTGTGCTGTCCACGAAGGCTTGTAAAGCACTCATCAATGGAGCAAACCACATTCCGTCATATACAAGTTCTGCGTATTTGTTAGCCACTAATTCTTTATAATGGTATGTAGCTCTGTCTAAGCAAAGGTATTCCAATTCTCTGTGTGCATACATGATGATCGCTCCACCAGGATTTTCATAGACACCACGGGATTTCATGCCTACTAACCGATTTTCTACAATATCTACAATACCGATGCCGTTAGCTGCGCCGATTTCATTTAAAGTTTGTAAGATGGTAAGTGGAGACATAGTTTGACCATTCACCGCTACTGGAACACCTTCTTTGAAGTCGATGGTCACCATAGTTGGTACATCTGGAGCTTCTTCTGGAGATTTGCTAACTAAATATACATCATTTTTAGGTGCATTATTAGGATCTTCTAAATCTCCACCTTCATGGGATAAATGCCATACGTTTTGGTCCATAGAGTACGGATGTTTTTTAGTCGCCACCACTGGGATGTTATGTTTTGCTGCATATTCCATGCAATCTTCCCGAGACTTTAATTCCCATTCACGCCATGGTGCAATGATCTTTGTATTCGGTGAAAGTGCTTTGATGGTCAATTCAAAACGAACTTGGTCATTCCCTTTACCTGTCGCACCATGAGCGATGGCATCAGCACCTTCTTGTTCTGCTATTTCTACTAATTTTTTAGCAATCAATGGTCTTGCAAAAGAAGTGCCTAATAAGTATTTACCTTCATATACTGCACCTGCTTTTACCACTGGCCAAATGTAATCGGACACAAATTCTTCTTGCGCATCAATGATATACGCTTTTGTAGCACCAGATTTGATGGCTTTTTTCTCTACTGCATCATAATCTTCTGGTTGACCTAAGTTCACACATACAGCGATAACTTCTGCGCCATAGTTTTCTTTTAACCAAGGAATGATAACAGATGTGTCTAAACCGCCGGAGTAGGCTAATACTACTTTGTTAATGTTGCTCATAATTGACCTCTTTCTTTGTGTAATTCACTGCTCTGCAGTACCTGTTTCTATCTTATGAACGTATTATACTCCTTTGTGTATAATAATGCAAGTATATTTTATAAAAATTCTTTTGTATACATTTTTATTCTATTAGCATTTTATATAACACCTTTGCAAAGTATCTTATATCCTATAGAATAGATAGTCCTCATCATCCCTATTGTTGATAACCTATATATATGATATGATGAAGCCATGAAAACACTCATAAAACTGATTGTATGTATTGCACTACTAGCTGGAGGTCTCTATTGGTTCGCAGGCTATGCGCCGGATGGAAATGAATCTTCTGGAAAACATGTGCCACATACAGTAAAAGAACAATCTATCGAACAGGTGGAAGACCAACTGTCGAGGACAGATCGTATTAAACGTCTATTCAACTTTACCCAAGCTGTGGAGGAGGCCATGGAGAAACGGGTGCCCAAAGAGCATCGCGTCCGCAGCGAGGATATCAATCCTATTGTTAAAAAAGCTTTAGTCGCAACGGAAGACAAACGCTTTTACGATCATGGAGCCGTCGACTTTTTTAGTATTGGTCGCGCCTTATATACAAATACAATCGCTGGCGAAACTGTAGAGGGTGGTAGTACGATTACACAACAGTTAGTAAAAAATCTCTTCCTCTCTTCAAAACGGATTATGTCTCGCAAAGTAGAGGAAGTATTTCTGGCGTACCTAATGGAACACTATTACAGCAAGGACGAAATTTTGACTATGTACTTGAACACCATTTATTATGGTAATGATCATTACGGTATCAAGTCAGCCTCAGAGGCCTATTTCAAAACAGATCCAAAAGATTTAAATTTGAGTCAAGCCGCCGTTATTGCCGGTATTCCACAAGCACCGTCTTACTTTAATCCAGTGAGCAATTTTGATGCGACCAAGCAGCGACAACGCACCGTATTAACACTGATGGCACAACAAGGTATCATTGCCTACCAAGACATTGACAAAGCCTATTATAAACGGTTAGATGCACCTAGCCATTAAGGTGTACACTGCCTACCATACAGTGTCAACATACCATCTAGTGTGTATTACAATACCATATACAAAAAGCAGAGATAAGGTGAATAGCAATCCGCCTTATCTCTGCTTTTCTTATGTATATATTCTTGTTACAATCACAAAACTTCTGAGCAAACTATCTTCCTAAGTTACCTACAGGCACATGGATGACACCACTAGACATAGGAGCAATCGTTCCTTGTTGATAAATCAATACGATATCATGGTTTTCACGAGCAAAGAATCCATCTGGTTTACCTGGCACTGCATCTGCATAGATTGCCTTCTTACCTTCTGTTGGCAACGCTTTCAGTCCTTTTTCAATCGTTTCTTTCGAAAGTCCACCAAAATCATTCAATGTCAACGTGCGTCCTGTTGTAGTATTGAATGTAAATCCTTTTTCTACATTTGTTCCATGAGAGGCATTGTCTTCTACCGTATAGGAGTTAATAGTAACAGCAAAAATTCCATTTCCATCTGCTTTTACATCATAGTTAACGTACAGATTTTGCTGCTCCCCTTCTTTTGCTTTTTCGTTCACTTTGTGAAGATCTTTGCGCAACTTTTCCACATAATCCACCAATGTTTTATTAATGGCTTTTGTTACATAAGGACTCACGGACTGTACTTTAGGGTATGTCATATCTAAATGATTTTCCTTAATCATCTCAGGACGAACTGTCACTTGCAAACGATCAGTGAAAGCTTTCGCTGCAGGAGCTACGATTTGCTTAGTCCCTTTGCGGGCTTTTACCGTTTCCTCTCGAACCAATCGATTCGCCTCAGGGGATGCCGTAACCGAAATTCGTTCACCCACTGCCAATGGCATTTCTTTCACTACTGTTACATCAGCCGCTTGCAACGCCGTTGGAATCAATAGACTAGTCAATAGGGCTCCTAATATTTTTTTATTCATCACTATCTCTCCTTATATTCCGACAAATATACGTATTTTATATCTCTATATATACCACATTCTACATGAATCTTCCATGAATATTTGCATGATACACCTCCTATATACACATGTATACACAATTTGCTATATTTTTTATTGAAAGTCCTTGAGAATACTGATACAATGGATGAGATAGTAGTGTATTTTAAGGAGGTATAACTATGAAGCATGATTTTATGAGTCATGATATTAGCTTACCGGAATTAACAGTCAGAGGTATGCTATTAGGTGCGATCATTACATTGATCTTCACTGCATCTAACGTATACTTGGGTCTGAAAGTAGGTTTGACTTTTTCATCCTCCATTCCGGCTGCCGTAATATCTATGGCAATCTTACGCTTCTTCAAGGATTCTAACGTTCTTGAAAACAACATGGTACAAACGCAAGCATCTGCTGCGGGTACCTTATCTGCAGTCATTTTCGTATTGCCAGGTCTACTAATGATCGGCTATTGGCAAAACTTTGACTTAATGGAAACATTGTTATTATCCGCATGTGGTGGTTGTCTTGGGGTATTATTCACAATTCCATTACGCCGCGCTATGGTTATGAACAGCGACTTACCATATCCAGAAGGTCGTGCTGCTGCAGAAATCTTGAAAGTAGGCTCTACAGTTCCTGGTGAAACAGCAAAACAATCCGGCGGTATGAAAGAAATCGTATCTGGCGGCGCTTTAGCTGGTATCATCAGCTTTATTACTCAAGGCTTACGTGTCTTCGGCGAATCTAAATCTTTCTGGTTCCCTGTAGGCGCTGGTGCTACACAACTTCCATTCGGTTTCTCCTCTGCTCTATTGGGCGCAGGTTTCCTAATTGGTATTGCTAGTGGTATCGCTATCTTAATCGGTATGATCATTTCATGGGCTGGTTTCGTACCATACTTGACAAATCATCTGCCAAATCCAGATGGTCTAGATGCCATCAAATTCTCTAGCACAGTGTGGAAAACAAAAGTCCGCTTCATCGGCGCTGGTACTATCGGCGTAGCTGCGATTTGGACATTGTTAACATTGTTAAAACCAATTGCTGAAGGTATCAAATTATCTATCAAATCCATGACGGCAAGTTCTGAATATCGTGATACACACCGCATGGATACAGATATGAAACCATCTACTATCGCTGTTGTATTTGCTTTAATTATTATTGGCCTAATCATTTGCTTCTACTCTTTCGTGTCCGCGATTCCAATGTCTGCAACTCTTGCTTGGACATTAGTGGTAGCAGGTATCATAGTAGCATTGTTAATTGGCTTCTTCGTAGCAGCAGCTTGCGGTTACATGGCAGGTTTGATTGGTACTTCTGCAAGTCCAATCTCTGGTATCGGTATCATCGGTATCATCGTATCCTCCCTTGTAGTTCTTGGTATTGCTTCTGCTAACGACTTATTAGCTACTCCAGAAGGCGTTAAATTCTCCACAGCTCTTGCCATCTTCATGACATCTGTGGTAGTATCTATCGCTGCTATTTCCAACGATAACTTACAAGACTTGAAAACTGGTCAATTAGTAGGTGCTACACCTTGGAAACAACAGGTTGCTCTATTAATCGGTTCCTTAGCAGGTGCCGTAGCCATCGCTCCAGTACTTGACTTGTTATACCATGCATATGGTTTCACAGGCGCTATGCCTCGTGAAGGAATGGATCCTGCCCAAGCATTATCTGCTCCGCAAGCTACATTAATGCGTCAAATCGCAGAAGGTATCTTCAATGCAAACATGGATTGGACTTACATCTTCTACGGTATCATCGTAGGTATCGTGGCTATCGTTGTAAACTTAATTTTAAAATCTACAACAAAATCCTTAACATTGCCTCCATTGGCAATTGGCATGGGTATCTACTTACCTCCAACTTTGGAAATGCCACTTGTAATGGGCGCTATCATCGGTTACTTTGTAAACCGTTACATCTCAGAACGTGCAAAACAACGTGCTGGTGCTTACGCTGATGCAGACGTAGAGCAATCCAACCGTCGTGGCGTACTATTCGCTTCTGGCTTAATTGTTGGTGAAAGTATCATCGGTGTTATCATCGCTGGTGTCATCGCCTTCTCCGTAAGTACAGGTGGTAGCGAAGCTCCACTTCAATTAGCTTTCACCGAAGCAAAATCCTATGGTGATACAGCTGAATGGCTAGGCTTTGCAGCATACATCTTCGTTGCAATTTGCTTGATTCGCATCGTTATTGCTTCTAAATTCAACAAAGCAGAAGCCGAAGCAATCGAACAAATGAATAAATAACACACTACACATATCATAAAAGAGGCTATAACCATATGGTTATAGCCTCTTTTTTATGTTAAATACGGTTTTAAAATACTGGGAGATCTAGTAAACGCTCTGCAAGAGCTGATTTATATATCGACTCTTGTAAACAATATTAACTCCTGCCATAACGATATAGCCAAACAATCCCATAGATACAACCTATGACAGTTGCAATCATACCACCTATGGATACATCCCATAAGAAAGATAGCGCCACTCCAATCGTGGTAGCAATGGCAGATACACACATGCTGACAAGGAGCATGGCTTTCACCGATCGAACGAGCATAAATGCTGTGGCTGGTGGTCCTACCATGCAGCCAGTTACCAATATGGCCCCTACAGTTTGGAATGAGGCGACCGTAGTCAAAGACGTTAACGTCATAAGACCATAGGACATCACCATAGGCATGGCTTGATATACTTTGGCACACACAGGATCAAAGGTGATAAGTACTAATTCTTTTTTGAATAACGCAATCCAAATTATGTTGATAGCACACACAAGAAGACCAATCCACAGTAACATAGGCCCTACATCATAGCCACCTAGCGTAAACCGTTGGAATGTAGCAAAAGCTAAATCACCTAAAATCGCTGTATCTACATCGAGGTGTACATGTTTACCAAACAAAGTGACTAACACAATGGCCAATGCAAATAGGAAGGGGAACACAATACCGATGGCCGCATCTGGCCGAATATAACGACGTCGCTGCATCCATTCCACCGCATATACCGTACCGACACCCATTGCTGTAGCGCCTATAATTAGCCAAGGAGAGTTCAAATCTTTTGTTACCAAAAAGGCTAGGACGATTCCTAAAAAGACTGTATGTGTAATGGCATCTACCATCATAGATAATCGGCGCAATACCAAGAATGTACCAATTAAGCTACAGCTAATACCTGTTACCGTAGCAATGGCCCAAATTTCTAAGATATGGCTCATCGCATCCACCCCCTCACGAGGCGTTGCCCATTGGCTAGTACTAAGCTGAGCATAATCATCCCTGTCATAACGATAATAATCATAGGTCCTGTTGGCAAATTA
The DNA here is from genome assembly GCA_963533015.1 of uncultured Veillonella sp. Taxonomy (GTDB): domain Bacteria; phylum Bacillota; class Negativicutes; order Veillonellales; family Veillonellaceae; genus F0422. The sequence goes on along the minus strand of CAUSMY010000040.1, from coordinate 2,406 downwards.
CCCCACAAGGCACTAATCCATGTACCTATGAAAGCTACCATACTCCCACTAATGGCAGCTATGATAACTAACGTACGAAGAGAATGTGTCCACTGACGACCAATCATAGTCGGTCCTATGAGTAAGGAACTGATGAGGATAACCCCTACTGTTCGTATCCCAATCACAATGGTTACAATCAATGCAACGCGATAGAAAAAGCGAACTTTTCGTACGGGGATACCCATCAATTGCGCTTCCACAGGATCGAATACAGTGAGACTTAATTCTTTCCAAAGGAGTATAACGCCACCCACAATACAAGTGCCACAAATCGCCATAAGCCAAATGTCACTTTGCATCATGGTCACAGCCTGACCAAAGATAAATGTATTCAGTCCAGCTTGACCTGCATTTTCCATAGATTGTACTCGTGTCAAGAGGACTGTACCAAATCCAAAAAAAGCTGCTAATATTGTAGCTAAGGCTGCATCGAAACGAACGCCTTTTTGGGAAGTGCGATACATAATATATTCTGCTACACAGGCTGATATAATAGCCCCTAATAGTAGCATAGCAGTATCTTTCACCCCAGTGAGTAGAAAGGCTCCTACCACCCCAGGCAGGGTAGAATGAGCCAATCCATCACCTAATAAACTTTCTTGTCTCAGCACCGCAAAGGTTCCGATGACACCACACACAAGGCCTAGCATCACCGTTCCCAAAGCGACGATCTGAAACGTATATTGTTGTAATAATTCCATAAGCCCTCCTAGTAAGAAAATGTCTCGTCTAAGAGGTCTGAACCTACCACTTCTTGCACCGTTCCCATGCCAACGAGCTTGCGATTCACACAGAGAACATGGTCAAAATAGGCTTCTAAGGTTTGTAAATTATGATGTACAATGAGCAAGGTTTTTCCTGATCCTTGCATGTCCTTCATAATCTTCACTAGCACAGCTTCTGTTGTTTTATCAATGCCTTTAAATGGCTCATCTAAGATATATACATCTTGATTTTCTACCAGAGCCCTTGCGAGGAACACGCGTTGCTGCTGTCCTCCAGACAATTGGGAGATCGATCGTTCTGCATAGTCTAGCATACCCACTGTTTCTAGCGCTTTGGTTGCTTCATCTCGTTCTTTTTTCCCAGGACGCCTAAACCAACCCAACCTACGATAGGTGCCCATCAAGACCACTTCAAAAACAGTGATGGGATAATCCCAATCCACCGTCGATGTTTGTGGTACATAGGAAATGTGGTTGTATATACTAGTATTTTTGGAGCTTACATAGGCGGACTTACGGCCGCTTTGCACCTCGAGTTGAATCTGTCCAGTCACAACGGGAATGAGACCTAGCACAGCTTTTACCATGGTGGATTTACCAGCTCCATTAGGGCCAACTATGGCCGTCATCGTTCCTTTTTCAATCTGAAAGGATACATCTTCTAGCACTACATGTTCATCATATGCGGCTGAAAGATTCTCTACTTTCAGAATACACTTGTTTTCACTCATCATTTAAGAGCGCCTACAATCGTATCAATATTAGCTTTTACCATGCCAATATATGTACCGCCTGGTGTATCAGGAGAACCCAAGGAATCAGAATATAATTCACCACCGATAGCTACATCCCAACCTTTTGCTTTACATGCTTCTTGTACAGCTTCAATTGTTTTATGTGGTACAGAGGATTCTACGAAGATAGCTTTGATTTTGTGATCCACAATGAATTGCACCAAGTCATTCATATCTTTCGTACCAGCTTCTGTAGCAGTACTTACACCTTGTAAGCCTTTCACTTCAAATCCATAGGCACGAGCAAAGTAGTGGAATGCATCATGAGCTGTTACCAATACACGAGATTGTTCAGGAATTTCTTTCGTTCTATCCTTAATGTATTGATCTGCTTCCTCTAATTCTTTCATGTACGCTTCGTAATTAGCTACATAGTCTTTTTCATGAGCAGGGTCTTTTTCTACTAACGTATCTTTAACTACTTTCGCAGCTAGTTTCCAGTTTTGAACATCAAACCAAATATGAGGGTCTTTTGCATCTGGACCTTCTTCTTCAAAGGCTAATAAGGTAGATGGATCCATATCTTTAGATACTTCTACTACTGTTTTATTTGCTTTTTTTAATTCTTGGAATACTTGGCCCATTTTACCTTCTAAATGAATGCCGTTCAAGAAAATAATATCGCCTTTTTGTAAAGTAGATACATCGCCAGCACTAGCTTGATATAAATGTGGGTCTACCCCAGCACCCATTAAGCCTTGTACCTGTACATGATTACCACCGATTTTTTGTACTAAATCTGTAATCATCGTTGTTGTCGTTACCACTTGTAACGGTTTTCCTTCTTGCACTGTATCTGCTTGTTTACCACAGCCTGCAATCGCCAAAATACATACGGCGAATAC
>CAUSMY010000039.1:0-10570 GCA_963533015.1 uncultured Veillonella sp. | reverse complement strand
CACCGTTTTTTGCGCAATAGGTTTTACCCAATGTAATGCATCAATAGAAGAACCTAAGAGAATTTGTTCCAACCTTTGTGATATAAGCCCCACATCTTTCTCAACTAATTGTTTACCATAGGGAGATAGATTGCCATAATGAATCCTCGTTTCCACAGATTTCATCACATGCCCATAGGGCTCTATCTGAATGTTGACATCCATAGTTTGCCCCACATGCACAGCAACACTTTTCACCGTATATCCATATAGAATACGATCTACAATATCCATAGTTGCCTTTTCATAACTTGGTAAGGCTACTTGAACCTCTTCCACTTCTTTTCCTTTATAGATATACGATGTAGCAGCTTGTACACTGGCTTGCATCCGCTGTTGTAATGCAGATGGAATCATACCCGTTGTACTCTGCAGGTCCACATGCACAGTTTGAATAGGTGCACCATAGATGGAAGTGAAGCCCAACATAGTCATGAGGGCTGCACTTCCCACCCAGTGTTTTATTTTCATCAATTAGAATTGACCACCAAAGCTGAAGTGGAATTTATTTTGGTTTTTACTAATACCATAATCGATACGTACAGGACCAATTGGTGTTGTCACACGCACGCCGGCACCGACGGAGGCATTAAATGTTTTAGAATGATTGAACCAAGGTACATTCGGCGCATCCCAAGCATCGCCTAAATCCGCAAACAAAGCGCCACTTACTTTATTCCAGATTGGGAAACGATACTCTGCTGTGAAGTTGTACATTTTTTTACCACGGTATTGATCATCTTCATAAGCACGAAGAGAATCAGAACCACCGATTGTATATAATTGGCTATATGGTAGATCACCTTGCGCCCAACCTAAACGAGCACGGAACGCAAGTACTTGTTTGCTTCCTACTTTTTTGTATGTTCTGGCTTCGCCAGTAAATTTATAGAAATTAAAGTCACCGCCTAAACCATGACCACCCCATTGCAATGTAGTGGACAATCGTTTACCACGAGTTGGTTCATATACATTATCACGGGAATCATATACTTTTTGCCAGCTAATGCTGTTCGTAGTACCGAAGTTGTTTTTTATGTAACCTTTTGACAAGAATGGGTATCCATGATTATTCCAACGCGTCCCTTGTGCTCTGTCTGTATCATAACGGAAACCACTAGAATCTTTGTCATCCCAAATGTATTTATCTTTACGATGTTCCAATGTCACATAATCACGAGTAAATTCCGCTGTTTGACGACCTAAGGAAATATTGAAACCGCTAGATTTACGATCATAGGTAGCCACTGCTTTACCTTCTTCGTTGTAATCAGTGTACTCATTCAATTGGTCATAGTATGTGACACCTAAGGATGTACCTTTGTTATCTAACCAAGGACGCAAGTAGGACACAGAGTAGTTTTTATACCCTGCAGAACCGCCGAATTCCCAGTGTACTTTCACTTTATCACCAGTACCACGCAAGTTTTCTTCGCCCACTTCTACAACGCCGACAAATCCATCAGAACCGGAGTAACCTGCACCTAATGTAACAGTTCCTGTTTTATGTTCTAATACGTCTACTTCAATGTTTACAGCTTCTTCTGTAGAACCTTGTGTCAAACGTACATTCACATCATCAAAGAATCCAAGATTATATACTTTCTCAACAGAACGACGTACTAAGAATTTATTAAATGGTTGTCCTACTTTTTGATTAAATTCACGTGTAATAACACGATCTTTTGTTTTCTTATTGCCATGTGGTGTAATGCGCTCTACCATGCCTTCTACTACAGATACATGAAGAATGCCTTTTTCATCCACAGCCATATCTTTCACATGGGCTAAAATATAGCCATCACGTTGGTAAGCTGCATTGATACCTTGCACTTTTTCACCTACTGCAATTGTATTTAACACTGTATTCGGTTGCACACCAAGATACTGCACTAATACATCTGTTTTGTATACCGTGTTGCCTTCTACAGACACGCCTTTTACTACAGGGTTAACGGTAACATGATAGGACACTTTTACCCCTTCAGGTACAACAGTAAATACAGGTGTAATTTCTGAAAGTACGCCAGATCCACCTAAATTAGCGATGTCTTTGGAAATACCTTCCACTGATACAGCATCACCAATTTTACCTTGTAACAATGCTAAAAATTGTGGTTGAGATGCTTCATCCAGACCATCAATTGCAATATGCGTAATCGTTTTACCAACATATTTTTGTAATTCTTCTTCAGTCAAGCTTGTATAATATCTAGCTTGTACTTGAGGAATCGCAGTTTCTACACCTGCTGCTTGTGCTTCTTCTAATTTATCACCACCAGCTTTTGTAATGGTTTTAACTTCTTTATCATTCGTTGCTAAGGAAGAGTTATCAACGCGTTTACGTTGTTCTTCAATCGCATCACGTTTTGCGGCCTCAGAGATTCCATCACGTGCTGCCGCAATAGCCGCTTCCGTTGCTGCATCACCAGTTGCCACTTCTTCTGTACGGGTAGTATTTTGCTTGCCTAAATCCGCCATGGATAATTTTGCAATTGTTTTGCCACTGTCAGAATGATTTGCTGTCTCAGCAAATACTGGAGTTGTACTAATCGCTGCTAGTACAGCAAATGTTAAAAATTACTTATAAGATAGGTTTCCCTTCATATAATCATCCTCCTTAGATATAAAAGGTTACTTACTCATCTCGCAAAATACGTCCACCAGTTTGCACCGCATCTCGCACTTCTTGTGAGGTAATGGAAGGCTTTTGAGTCGGTTCCACTGCGCGCTGTGCGATTGGCTCACGCGCTGGAGTAGAAACTGGTTCCTCTACTATTACTTCTGGTGTTTTTGAGGGAGTTTCCACATGTACAGGTGTATTCTTACTAGGGGATTCTACAGTAACTGATGCGTCCTGTTTCATCTCCGTCTGTGTTTCTACAACTGGATTCGTCTGTTCCGTCTTATGTTGTACAATCCACCACTGTGAAAGACCAATGATCCCCATCAATACCACAGCCATTATAGCTTTTTTTGCATACGATATAATGGACGGTTTGCCTTCATTCATTTGCTTCATTTCAGCTTGTGCTAAGAACAAATGCAAGTTTCCTTTTACACTACCTTTTGTAGCGTAGGACTTCGCTGCTGCATCTAGCCAAGCTCGAACCATGCGAATGCGTTTTTCCATAGGTGTTGATATTGGTTCCATAACATCCTCCTCTCATAATTATATAATCGTATCATGAGAGAAAAATGTGAACCATTTTTTTAACTATCTTTACTATTATACCAATGAACCGCTATTTTGCCTATTTTTTTCTAGTAACTTTCTGTATAGTACACTACTTTTTTAAGAGTTTTATGAAGAATCTATATCAAAATGCCCATGTTTGACATGCGTTCGCCATAACTGTCAATCTATGCTATACTTATTCATAGTATGTAGGAGGTTAGTTATGGATTTATTTATTAATATAGTGATTTCCCTTGGAATAGGTATCATAGCGCTCTTTCTAGTACGATTTCTAGCTCCCCACAGTCAAGGTTGGATTAGTATTACAGGGCGCATCAATCGATTTCAATTTATTATAGGCATTCTTTTTCTATCTGCTACCATGCATATATTTAATATGTTTATTCAACAGTTATTAGAAGCTGTCATCATATTACCCGCTTATTTTGGTATAAAAGCCTTAGCCTATGCTGGATATATTATATTATTACCTTGGTATTATACCCTGTATGTAAGACGTTTAAATGATATATCGATTCCAGGTTTTCCTATTGGGATACTATTAGGTATGTATATTATCGGCACAAATCTATATATTCCACTAAATCTAATCGCTACCTTTCTCATCCACGGAGCACTAGCATTATTGCCAGGGAGAAAGGGAATCAACCGGTATGGCGATCCATCCCACTGGCCTCGTTCCGCTCCAAAAAAATAAACTTATAGGCAACCCGAAAAGGACTACTCCAGTACATTCGTACTGAGGTAGTCCTTTTTATATTGCCTCAATCAATATTCTCTTCTCTAGTCTCTTTTATGGAACGATAATGCCCCCTACAATATCTTGTACATGAGCAATTTGTTCTTTTTCACAATAGGCACTCATCTCTTTGGCAATGATGCCTATCGCTCGTGGATCTACCATCGTAGCCGTCCCCACAGACACGATATCAGCTCCTACTAGCATAAATTCTAAGGCATCTTCACCGGTCATGATGCCACCACCACCCATGATAGGGATATCGATGGCCTTCGCCACTTGGTGTGTCAATCGCAATGCTACTGGTTTTACCGCTGGACCCGATAAACCTCCATAGATATTACCCAACAGTGGTTTTCGTGTGCGTAAGTCTACAGACATCCCCAACAAGGTGTTGATCATACTAACGCCATCGGCTCCGGCCGCTTCTACAGCACAAGCAATCTCTACGATATCCGTTACATTCGGTGATAATTTCATAATCACCGGTAAATCTGTATGGGATTTGACGGCCTTACAAACTGCAGCTGCACTATCTGCTTGCACGCCAAAGGCCATGCCACCACATTTTACATTTGGGCAACTAATGTTGACTTCCAGTGCTGCTACCCCTTCCACCGTCAATGTTTTCGCCATAAACTCGTATTCTTCTAAGGTATTGCCAGAAATATTCGCAAAGATTGGCACATCATACTGTGCCAAGCTAGGCAAAATATCTGCTACAAAGGCTTCTGCCCCTGGATTTTCTAACCCGATACAGTTCAACACACCAGACGGTGTTTCTGCAATACGAACCCCTGCATTACCTGGTCTCGCTGTGGGTGTCAATCCCTTCACAGAAATAGCACCTACCTCTGCATTCAAGTCCAAGTATCCATCATATTCTAATCCGAATCCAAAGGTTCCCGATGCTGCTACAATAGGGTTTTTCATGGTAATTCCACAGAACTCTACGGCTAATCTAGGATCTACTGTTGCCATTAGAAAAACACCTCCTCAGCCGGAAATACAGGGCCATCCTTGCAGACTTTATAGCGTTTGCCGCTTTTACCTTGGCACGCACAGCCCACGCATCCACCAGTTCCGCAGCCCATACGCTCCTCCAAGGAGACTTGGCATGACACCTGTTTAGCTTGTGCCACGGCAGCTACGCCCTTCATCATCGGCGTTGGTCCACAAGTTAATACCGCATCAAAGTGATGATTATTCATAAGGGTCTCCATCACTGTCGTAGGATATCCTTTTGTGCCTAATGAACCATCATCTGTTGTGATATGAACGGTCACAGGGCTATCTTTGAATAAATCAGCCCAGAAGGATTCACTAGCGTTGCGGAATCCCAATATCACATGGGCTTCTTGACCTGCTTCTAAACGATTAGCAATGCATAGCATCGGCGCAATACCAACACCACCACCCACTAGTAGCATGCGGTCTGCAGTTGTAAAAGGCTCTCCTAGTGGCCCCAAGCAATCTAGGGTATCCCCTTCTTGCAATTTTGTCATCAACTCTGTCCCTTTACCTACTACACGGTACAATAAGTCGATTGTGCCTGATTCTGCATCAAAGCCAGCATAGCTAATAGGGCGGCGCAACAGGGGTGCTGTGCCCCCTGTGACGCGAACATTGCAAAATTGTCCTAACTGTGCCTCTTTAGCTTGTTTTGGTGCATAGATTAACATGCGCCATACATCGCTACCTATTTGTGTATTATGGATCACTCGACCCATTTCTACATATCCACTCATTCGTGATTACTCCATTTCATAATCTTGTACAGCATCTACAGTGATAGCATCCCCTACTGTGGCACGGCTTGCTACTACGTGTAATACTTCGCGAGCTGTATCTAAAGATGTCAAGCATGGTACACCCATTTCTACGGCTAAACGGCGTAATTGGAATCCTTCACGCTCTGGCTTTTTACCATATGTCAAGGTATTCAGCATCAAGTCCACTTTACCTTCTCTGATGAAGTCAGCGCAGTTTGGATTGCCTTCAGAGATTTTATTTACCACTGTGCAATTCACACCATGTTCTGTAAAGTAACGGCCTGTACCACCAGTAGCCATAATATGGTATCCCAAGTCGATAAAGCCTTTTGCCAAGCGAGCCGCTTCTTCTTTATCACGGTCTGCTACAGTCATCAAGATGTTTCCTTTATCTGGGATGCGCATGTTCGCACCATGGATTGCTTTGAATAAAGCATCTGCATAAGTGCGACCAATACCCATAACTTCCCCTGTGGATTTCATTTCTGGTCCCAACGCAATTTCTACGAGACCCATTTTAGAGAAAGAGAATACTGGTGCTTTCACTGCTACATGTGGACGAGCTGGTACTAAGCCGGTTGGCAATCCCAAACTTTCTAAGGTTTCTCCTAAGGCAATGCGCGTCGCATATTCTACCATATTGATACCTGTTACTTTACTGATGAAAGGCACTGTACGGCTAGAACGTGGGTTTACTTCGATGACATGAAGTTCACCATTCACCACGATGTATTGAATATTGAGCACGCCTTTTACATTGAGGCCTTTAGCGATGCGTCGTGTATAGTCTACGATTTGTTCTGTCAATTCCTCAGATAAATGTTGTGCTGGATATACTGCGATGGAGTCACCAGAGTGTACTCCGGCTCGTTCTACTTGTTCCATGATGCCAGGGATGCATACATCGATACCATCGGAGATAGCATCTACTTCGACTTCCATGCCCACCATGTAACGGTCGATTAACACTGGGTGATCTTTCGACGCCACTACGGCTTCTTTCATGTAACGATCTAATTCTTGGTCATTATACACGATTTCCATAGCTCGGCCACCTAATACATAGGATGGACGTACAATCAATGGATATTGAAGACGTTTTGCCGCCTCTAATGCTTCTTCATCACTAGTTACCAATGCACCTACTGGACGAGGAATTTCTAATTTTGCCAACAATTCATCGAAACGTTCACGGTCTTCCGCCATATCAATGCTATCTACAGATGTACCTAGAATCTTTACACCTCGTTCTGCCAATGGACCAGCTAAGTTGATAGCTGTTTGTCCACCGAACTGAGCAATAACCCCCACTGGATTTTCTTTACGGATGATTTCCATAACATCATCTACAGTCAACGGTTCGAAGTACAAGCTATCAGATGTATCAAAGTCTGTACTTACCGTTTCTGGGTTATTATTGATAATAATGGATTTCATGCCTGCCTTGCGCAATGCCCAAGATGAATGTACGGAGCAATAGTCGAACTCTACGCCTTGACCGATACGGATAGGGCCAGAACCAAGAACGATTACACTATTTTCACCGCGTGGTACAACTTCGTCTTCTGTAGCATACGCACTATAGTAGTATGGTGTATGCGCTTCAAACTCTGCTGCACAAGTATCTACATATTTATAAGTCGGATGAATGCCAAGCTCATTGCGTTTTGCCAACACATCCTCTGGAGAGCAGTTAGCATAGCGAGCAATCACTTTATCTGGGAAAGAATATTTTTTCGCTAATTTTAAATTACTTTCCGTAATACCATTCGCAGACAAATCTTTTTCTACCATCACAATATTTTTAATTTTGTTAATGAAGAAAGAGTTAATTTTTGTAATGTAGCAAATTTTTTCTACGCTAATACCAACACGAAGTGCTTGTGCAATGACATACAAACGCTCATCATCGACTAATTGCAACCGTTCAATCAATTGCTCTGGCGTTTCATGAGCAATCTTTTTCAACTCAATATGATCTAAGCCGATCTCTAAGGAACGAATCGCTTTTAGTAAAGAACCTTCTAACGTACGGTCAATCGCCATAACTTCGCCAGTGGCTTTCATTTGTGTTCCCAATGTACGATCCGCCAAGTTGAATTTTTCAAATGGCCAACGTGGGAATTTAGTTACTACATAATCTAGAGATGGCTCGAAACATGCTTTTGTCTCACCAGTGACTGCATTTGTAATTTCATCCAATGTCATGCCAATAGCCACTTTCGCCGCCACTTTAGCAATTGGGTAGCCTGTCGCTTTGGAAGCCAATGCGGAGGAACGAGATACACGTGGATTTACTTCGATTACATAATATTGATTGCTATATGGATCCAATGCATATTGCACATTACAACCGCCTTCAATTTCTAGATATCGGATAATATCTACAGAGGCCGTACGAAGCATTTGGTATTGTGTATCATTCAATGTTTGAGATGGTGCCACAACCACAGAATCACCTGTATGTACCCCTACTGGGTCAATATTTTCCATATTACATACGATGATACAATTATCGGCACGGTCACGCATCACTTCATATTCTACTTCTTTCCACCCTGCAACAGATCGCTCTACAAGAATTTGATGGATGGGGCTCAATTTAATACCACGAAGAGCAATCATGTACATCTCTTCTTCATTATGAGCAATACCACCGCCGGTACCACCTAAGGTATAGGCCGGACGAATGATGATAGGATACCCAATACGATTTGCAAATTCCACAGCTTGTGCTACATCACTGAAAATATCTGATTCAGGAACTGGTTGGTTAATACGCTTCATCGCTTCTTTGAATAGCTCACGATCTTCCGCTTGTTTAATCGCCTCAAGAGTGGTACCTAATAATTGTACATTGTACTCTTTCAATACGCCTGCTTCTGAAAGTTCCACAGCCATGTTCAGGCCTACTTGTCCACCCAAGGTAGCTAGTACACCAAATGGTCTCTCTTTACGAATAATCTCTGTAACAAACTCTAAGGAAATCGGCTCGATATATACGCGATCCGCAATATCACGGTCTGTCATGATTGTAGCTGGATTGGAGTTTACCAACACTACTTCATAGCCTTCTTCGCGAAGGGATTGGCATGCTTGTGTACCTGCATAATCAAACTCTGCGGCTTGTCCAATGATAATTGGACCAGAACCAATAACGAGGACTTTTTTCTTTTCCATCATTAACCCCTTCTCATTAATTCTTTAAAACGTTCAAATAAGTATACATTATCTGTTGGTCCCGGCGATGCTTCAGGATGATATTGAACAGACATAATTGGTAATTCTGTATGTACTAATCCTTCTACAGTGCCGTCGTTGACACTGCGATGAGATACACGTAAACCAGAACCTTCTAAGCTAGCTTCATCTACTGCATAGCCATGATTTTGAGACGTAATATATACGCGGTTTGTATCTAAATCTTTTACTGGATGGTTAGAGCCACGATGTCCAAAACGTAGTTTATACGTTTCACCACCAAAGGCACGTGCAATCAATTGATGACCCATGCAGATACCAAATATTGGCTTTTGCCCTACTAGTTTTTTAATTTCTTCTACAATCTCAGGCACATCTTTTGGATCTCCCGGGCCATTGGACAAGAAAATGCCATCTGGTTTACAAGCCATCACTGTTTCCGCTTTTGTATTAGCTGGGAAAATAGTCAGTTTACATCCTTCATTTTCTAAGGATTGTAAAATATTTTCTTTGATGCCAAAATCATACACTGCCACATGGAACTCTGCTGTATCGCTACCACGATGTCCTTCCCATTTTGTTGTAACACGCATGATATGATCCGTTGCCAATGGTTGTGCCAATAGGGCATCAATTTTATCTTGTGGTGTATCTACTGGACAGATAACACCTTTCATAACACCATGACTACGAATAGCACGAGTAATAGCACGAGTATCTACATCATATAAGCAAGGAATACCATGCATACGCATATACTCTTCAAAAGCACCTTCATTTTGCCAATTACTTGGGAACGTACACAGTTCTCCTACAATCATGGCTTTACAATATGGTTTAGAAGATTGATCTACTTCCCGTGTCACACCATAATTACCTACCAATGGATATGTCAACGTAATGATTTGATCCGCATAAGATGGGTCAGTTAAAATCTCTTGGTATCCTGTCATACCTGTATTAAATACTACTTCGCCGACGATAGGCATACCGCCTAATAAAGTGCCTTCGAAGATAGTTCCATTTTCTAGTACTAATTTACCTTTCACGCTGTTACAACCCCGTCTTTCATTACAATTTGTCCATCTACTACTGTTAATTTAGCTTTACCTTGCAATGTCATACCATCAAATGGGCATGATTTGCCTCGTGTATAGAATTGATTCCTATCTACTGTCCATGTTTCATCTAGAGATAATACAGAAATATCTGCCGGTTTTCCTACTTCTAGTACGCCTGCATCTACACCGATTAATTGAGCAGGTTTTGTACTCATCAAGTTAACAATGTCATCGATGGACAAAATCCCTGGTTTCAATACATGTGTTACCACCGCTGCAAAGGATGTTTCCAATCCCGTGAAACCATTTGCTGCACAGCAGAATTCCACATCTTTTTCTTCATACGCATGTGGTGCATGGTCTGTAATTATGGCATCAATCGTTCCATCTTGTAAGGCTTCTAGCAATGCTTTACGGTGATCTTCGGAACGAATTGGCGGCGCCATTTTAAAATCTGTATTGTAATCTCTTAAATACTCATCTGTGAAAGCCAAATGTTGACTCGTCACTTCACAAGTGACCTTAATGCCTTGCGCTTTTGCTCTACGCACTTGGTCAA